>CBFGLP010000197.1:0-4985 GCA_965649595.1 uncultured Myxococcales bacterium
GGCGTCGCCCACCACCGCGCGTGGCTGCGAGCCGAGGGCGTGCGCAGCAAGTTCGGTCGCGGCATCGATCACGCGCCGGTCCGAGGCCTGCGCGAGCTGTTCGAGCTGCTCGGAGAGATCGACGGCGTGTACCTCTCGACGGCGATCCTCGAGTGCAGCGCGACGCCCAACGAGGACGACGCCACCCGGCCCAGCTGCGAGAAGCTGCAGGCCGAGCCCTGGCCGCTGCCCAACCCGCAGGACGGCAAGCCGCTCGATCTGCTGGTCGGCGATCTGCCCTGCTCCAACGCGCTCGATCTCCTGCACGAGGGCGTGTTCCTGCTGTCCGAGCTGCCCTCGGCCCCGCGCCCGCCAGTCGACATACAGAAGGCTCGCAGCCTGCCGAGCAGCTCCGGCGTGGTCATGGTCGCGCGAGCGCTGGCCGACGCGCTCGGCATCCCGCCGCCCTTGGTGTTCCTCGATCCCACCTCCGAGGATCAAGAGCAGGTCATCGCGCACCTCGGGGCCACGCCGGCGCTGATCGTCGGGCGCAAGATCAACAGCACACCCTTCGCCCCGCGCTCCCGCGACCTGCTCGGCCGCGCGCTCATGCGCCTCGCAACCGGCGGCGACTTCCTCAACGATCGCCGCACCGAGCCGCAGCTGCTCGGGCTCTTGCTCGGCCTGTGCCGCGTGCTGGGCATCGAGCTGTCGGCCGACGCGTTCGCCCCGAGCCGCGGCGACCTCCCGACCATCGATCGCAACCTCGCCGAGTTCGTGGTCAAGTCCCTGCCCGACGCGGCGACCCGCGTCGACCTGGTCCAGGCCGCCCGCAACTTCGCGCACTCGACCGACACCTTCGATCCGCAGCGCCTGCGCGAGGCGTTGACGATGGCTCAGGATCGCGCCGCCGTGATCGCGGCGGCCGATCCCCGCCCCGCGCTCGCCCAGCTGCTCGAGAGCGAAGACCCGCGCATCTCCGCGAGCACGCTCTTGGTCGGCGAGCGAGCCACCGCGCTGCTGGGCTACCTGCTCAGCGACGACCACCTCGGCCTGCGCCGCTCGCTCGGCTATCAGGTCGCGCTGCAGCAGAACGTCGAGATCGAGCTCGAGGAGCTGCCCGCATGATCGCGACTCGGAGGACCTCCCGTTGAACCGCGACAAGAACATCGAGCTGCGGGGGGCGATGTTCACGACCCGCACGGGCGTGCCCGACATCCGCGAGGAGGAGTCGTCCTACGCGCTCGATCTCTCCGATCTCATCGACCAGGTCGAGCGCGGCGAAGGTGGCGAGCAGCCCCCGCCCGCGCTGGTCGACAACCCCTCGCTGCTGTGGGGCGTGCACTCGGGCCTGCACACCAGCTTGCTGGCCACGGCGATGCCGACCAACACCGCCGACGCCTGGCAAGCGCTCGCCGAGGAGCTGGCCGAGGAGAGCCGCCAGACGACCGATAGGGCGCTCGGGGCCGCGCTCTTGGCCGAGGCCGGACGGATCCTGATCGATCGGCTCGGTCGCCGCGAGGACGGCCAGCTGCTGCTGCGCAACAGCGAGAGCACGGTCGCCAACACGCTCTTGGCCCTGCGCCCGGGCGGCGAGGACTCGGTCGCCGATCAGCTCGCCGAGTACGAGCAGATCGGCCGCGACGCCGAGCGCGACAACGACGAGCGAGCGGCCGCGTGGGTCGAGTTCGGCATCCTCTGCGAGGAGTCGATGGGCAACCGCAAGCGCGCGCTCGAGGCCTACCGCGAGGCGCTGGAGATCGAGCCCTCGCAGCGCGAGGCGCTGATGCTCGCGACCGAAGCCGCGACCACGATCGGCAACAAGGACGAGGCCCGCGATTATCTGCGCCGCCGCATCAGCCTCAGCCGCAGCGGCCGCGAGACCGTCGCGTTGCTGCTCGAGCTGGCCGATCTCAGCGACGACGCCGACGAGCGGCTCGCGCTCGTGCAAGAGGCCCACGAGACCGATCCGCTCGAAGAGACCGCCCTGCGTCGGCTGATCCGCCTGGTCTCCGCGCGCGGCGACGCGGTCAGGCTCGGTCACCTCTATCGCCATCAAGCCGAGGTCGCCGAGGATCCGCTCTCGGCCAGCACCGCGCTGCACCTCGCGTTCTTGACCCTCGCCGACGCTGGCGAGCCGGTCGACGATCTCGTGCGCGAGCTGGCCGCCCGCGCGCCGCGGACCGGCGACGGCACCGACATGCTCGCGCCGCTGTCCGAGGTCGCGCTCTACATCGAGCAGCGGGTCGCGTCCGGCGACGCCGAGGGTCTGCCGAGCAACCTGCAGGTGCTCGAGCGCGTCGCTCGATCGCTCGATGCTCCGCGCGAGCAGGCGCTGGTCCGTGAGCAGATGGCCCGGATCCGCCGCGAGACCCTGCGCCGAACCGTCGACGAAGAGCCGGATCCGGCCGACACCGTCACCGGGCTCCCGAAGCTGTCCGAGGATCGCAAGGACCTGGTCCGCGCGCTCGAGGCCGACCTTCGCTTCTGCCTCGTCCACCTGCCCGAGCACCGCTGGGTCCGCGACGCGCTCGCCGAGCTGCTCGAGTACACCGGCGATCACTCGGGCCTGGTCCTGCACCTCGACGAGTGGGCCCGCACGGTCACCGCGGGTCCCGGCCGCGCCGCGATCCTCCTGCGCTTGGGCGAGGTCCACGAGAACCTCCGCCAGGATCTCCCGCGCGCCGCCGAGGTCTACGAGCTGGCCGTCGCCGAGGATCCCGACAACCCCGCCTGCTTGCGCGCGCTCGGCCGCGTCTACGAGAAGATGCGTCGCTGGCCGCAGGCGATCGCCAACCTCCAGCGTGAGGCCGACGAGACCGACGACGGGCCCGAGCGCCTCGCTACCCTGCGTCGGGTCGCCGCGATGGCCCAGCACGAGCTCGAGGACGTCGACCTCGCGATCGCCACGCTCGAAGAGGTCACCCGGATCGACCCCGACGATCTGCTCTCGCTCTTCCAGCTGGCCGCGCTGTGTCGGTCCGAGGGCCGCACGCCCGTGCTGGTCTCGACCCTCCAGCTGCTGGTCGAGCGGCTCGACGACGACGTCTCGCGCACCTCGGTCTTGGTCGAGCTCGGCGAGGCGCTCGAGCTGCAGCTCAAGCGCCGTGACGCCGCCCGCGAGGCCTACGAGCGCGCGCTCAAGCTGACCCCCGGCTACACCCCGGCCCTGCGCGCGCTCGCTCGCCTCTATCGCGACAACAGCGACCTCGAGGCCCTGCTCGCCCTGCACGAGCCCGAGGTGGACTCGGTCACCGACCCGGCCGTGCTCGCGCTCAAGGCCGCCCGCGTGTGCCTCGACGAGCTGCAGGATCACGAGCGGGCGATCGAGTATCTGCGCCGCAGCTATCGCAGCAACCCCGAGCTGCTGCCCGCCCGCGAGCTGCTGCTGCAGCTGCTGACCGTCAACAACAAGATCGAAGAGGCCTACGATCTGCTGCGCGCCCAGGACCTGCCCGAGCCGGTCCCGCTCTTGGCCGACTACCACTATCGGCTCGGCTTGCTCGCCGAAGCGCTCGCGCGGCAGGCCTCGCAAGCCGGCGATCGCGACAAGCCCCAAGCTGGAGCCCAAGCTCGGGCGCAGGCCCGGCTCGACGCCGCCCTCCAGCACTACCGTGCAGCGCTCAACGCCCAGCCCGACCACGGCCTCGCGTCCGAGCGCTCGCGTCGCTTGCTGGTCGCGTACCACGACCACTCCAACCTCGCCCGCTTGATCGAGGCGCTCGCCGAGCACAGCGAGGGCGAGGCCCAGGCCACGTTGCTGACCCAGCTCGCGCGCCTCCAGGCGACCCGGCCCGGCACCAAGCTCAAGCGCGACTCGACCAGCGCGCTCGAGGCCCGCCGCAGCTACGAGCGGGCGCTGCAGAAGACCCCCAGCGATCCGGTCCTGCGCCGCGAGTTCGAGACCCTGCTGCGCTTCATCGACGATCGCCAGACGCTGCCTTCGATCTACCTCCAGACCGCGCGAGCCAGCGCCGACCCGCACTTTCGTGCGACCTTGTTGGTCGAGGCCGCCGAGCTTCTGCTGGCGGAGTCGAGCGCCCACGCCCGAGCCACCGAGTCGGGCACCCACGTCCGAGCGCAGACCGGCGCCCATCCGGCGGTCGAGTCGGGCGCCCAGCCGCGAGCCACCGAGTCGGGCGCCCACGCCCGAGCCACGACGGGCTCGTATCCGCGGGCCGAGACCACCGGCGAGTTCGAGTACGACGCGACCCGCATCCAAGAGGATCGCCAGCTCGCCGCGACCGCGATCCTCGAAGCACTCCACGCCGACCCGGGCAACCCCTACGCCGTCCGCCACCTCGAGCGCCTGCTGTCCGAGCCCGACCCGCCGCTACGCGCGATGGAGGCCGTCAGCGCCCGCGCCGTGCGGGCCCAGTCGGACGCCGAGCGAGCGATCTTCTACCTCGAGAGCGCCGAGCTGCTCGAGCGCGCTGGCGCGTCGGATCCGGCTCGCCGCGCCTACCAAGCCGCCGCCGAGGCGATGCCCGGCTTGATCGCCGCCGAGCTCGGCCTCACCCGGCTCGAGAAGACCGGAGAGGCCACGGCGATCCCCCGCACCTTGCTCGAGGGTCACACGCTCTCGCTGCACAACCTCATGGCCGAGGCCCGCGACGCGGCCGTACGGGCTGGCACATCTGGAGATCCACGCGAAGCCGCCAAGGCGATCGAGATCCTCGCGGGCATCCTCGATCGCGATCCTGGCCACCGCGACGCGCTCGGCCTCGCCCGCGGGCTCGCCAACCAGCTCGCCGATCCGCACCCGGCCCTCGACCTGCTCACCCGCGTGTTCCCGCGCGTGCGAGCGACCGACACCCGCTACGACCTCGCGCTCTTGCTGGCCGAGCACGCGGGCTCGCTCGACGAGAGCGTCCGTTACCTCGGCGCCGCCGTCGAGGCCAAGCCGGACGGCAAGCAGGCCCTGCGCGAGCTGGTCCGCTGCTATCGCCAGCTCGGCCGCGAGCGCGAGGCCGCCGACACGACCGAGCGCCTGCTCGAGCTCTACG
>CBFGLP010000198.1:0-6051 GCA_965649595.1 uncultured Myxococcales bacterium
CGACGATCGTCCGCAACGCCCACCGGGTCTTGCATGGCCACTCGCTCGAGCCCGACGATCCCAGCCGGCGCGAGCGAGGAGAGTTCTTCGTCCTGCGAGCCCGCGACGCCGAGCGCACGCACGAGGTGATCGTCGAGCTCGCGGCCGAGCGGATCCCCAACGCCTACGGCTTCGATCGGCTGGGCGAGATCCAGGTGCTCTGTCCCATGCACAAGGGCGCGGCTGGGACCGAGGCGTTCAACCGCACTTTGCAGTCGCGCTACACCGGCGAGCGCGAGGGCATCGAGGCCCCGAGCGCGCCCGGATCTCCGCGCCGCTTCAACGTCGGCGATCGGGTCATGCAGATCCGCAACGACTACGAGCGGGCCGTGTTCAACGGCGACATCGGTGTGGTCATCCGGGTCGACCGCAGCAATAACGTCCTGATCGTCGACTTCGACGGCGCCCACGCGCGCTACGAGCAGAAGGACCTCGGCGATCTGCGGCTCGCGTACGCGATCTCGATCCACAAGAGCCAGGGCAGCGAGTTCCCGGCGGTCGTGATCCCGATGTTGATGGAGCACCACGTGATGCTCCGGCGGAACCTGCTCTATACGGCGATCACTCGGGCAAAGCGGCTGTGCATGTTGGTTGGGGACACGCGGGCGATCGAGCGGGCGATCCGACGAGCGGACGCGACTCGGCGGTGGACCGGGCTGGCGGAGCGGACGGTGGCGCTGCTCGACGCACGGCTCGGGTCGACGCGGGTGATCGAGATCGATGCAGGTGGCGAGCGAAGGGCTCGGGCAGCCGACGACGACACACTCGGATGACGGATCACGAGCTCGAGCAGCGGTCTTTGTGCGCGTTGATCGGGTCAGAAGTTGCATCGCTCGAGTTCGAGCTGCTGCTCTTCAATACAGGACACGGGAAACGCAATCGGGTCCGAGAATGCCCATACTTCATATTTCTTGAACTCTTCACAGGTGAGAGCGGCCGCGCACTCGCGAACATCGAGAATGATATCGAAGCACTCATCGCTCTTTTCTGCACGGATCTCAATGTTGGCCGTGCAGACGTCCTCGCACTCAGTCTGCGTAGAAAAATCCCCCCACTCTGGGCCAGCAAAATGCATAGAGCATGGAACCGCGACTTGGCACCATGCTTCGCAGGTGTTGTGCAGCCGTTCTCGAGCGGAGCCGTCATCGTCGGCTTTCCGGTGACACGAAAATCCCGTGAAGAGCAAGAAACACAAAATAGAGATTGCGGTGTTCCCGGACCGTTGAGGTCCCATCGTATCGTCCATGGTCCACCGTCTCCGTCAGCGAAGGTGATAGCGCGGCCTCAAAAATTGCAGTTATAGCTCACAGCCTGCTGCTCTTCGAGGCAGGGAACCGGAAACGGACTCGGTTCCGCGAATGACCAAGCTTCATAATCTTTGAAGTCCTCGCAGCTGAGGGTTGCTGCGCACTCCCGTGCATCCAAGATGATATCGAAGCACTCATCGTTCAATGCAGTGGCGTTCTCGACGTTCGCCGTGCAGGCATCTTGGCACTCGGCTTGTGTAGAGAAATTTCCCCATTCCGGCCCCGCAAAGTGCACAGAGCACGGAACTGCAATCTGGCACCAAGCGTCACATGCTTCGTCCAGCCGTGCCGCATCGCTTCCGTCGTCAGCGATTTTACGATGACATGAAACAGCAGCGAGAATCAGTACGCAAAAGACGGTGTAGTTCGTGTTCATCGGCCGAATCCAATCTGTCCGTCGGTGGTAATGAGTGGAGTACGGATGTCGCTGACCCATGCTGCACGTTCCCACCAATCTGACCCTGCCCCGGTGTGGGAGCTCAGAACCATCTCGAGGGAACGATGACCGCTACGGAGAGCAAGTGCTGGAAGCCAATTTCGCCCGTATGCGTTCTTCGAAAGCGAGAGTTGGGCGATGAAAGCTGTGGGCGAATCGTAGCTCACCGCGAAAATTCCGTCGGGTTGATTAGGGATAGCCCACAATTGTGGGGAATGAGCTGGAGCCGACTTCATCGATTGTGCCGTGCCCTGTGCATTGAAGTCCCATTGAATAGTCCACGGCCCAGGAGCCCCGTCAACGAAGGTGATCCCATCTCCTTCGTTGCAATAGGCATACACGCTGTCCGCGAAGGCGATGATGATATCGTTGTGCACCCCTCCACAGGCAGTAAAGATGTCGACGGTTGCACCCTCCGTATCAGTGACGCAACTACTGCTTGGAGTCGTGCACGGCGTCGTGTAGTAAAAGTTAATGAATGCAACCGGATCTTCGACATCGGGACGTGGCCGCTCACACGTTGACGAGATGCCAATCGACATCGTTCCGTCTCCGTTGACTGTCACGATGTCGAGCGGCGCCGTGCCATCCAGTTCGCCCACCGCGACGTCTTGTGGATTCTCCCCGACGCCAAACACCTCTAGGCTGTTGAATGCGCCAGACCCGTTGTTGAAGAGGATGATGACAGAATCGCTGGCGGGCGCCGTCACCGTCACATCGAGGTCGTCGTCGCAGTCCATGTCGCCGACTGCCATCTTGCCGCTACCGACGACCATGCTGGACGTCGCCGAATACTGGTTCAAGGTCCCAAACGGCGTAGAAGGGGACGCATTGCCCGTCCGGACGCCGAGTTCGCCGTTCGTCAGCAGTGCGACGAGGTCATTGTCGTTATCGTCGTCGAGATCGGCGAGCGCGAGATCGTCGGTGCCCTCACCCATATCCGCCATCAATACGAGTTGATCAGCCGTGCTGCTCAAGAACGTGAGTCCGTTGGTGGTGCTACCGCCACCGAACAGAAGCCGGGCATTGGGTTCGTTCTCGCCACCAACTACATAGTCTTGACAGCAAGTCGAACTCGTAATCGTTCGGACGACATTGCCAACGGCGATTTCTTCGTACTTGTCCCCAGGAAAGATCGTTCCACTGGTGACGTGTGAGATGTTTGGATTCAACTCGAGGGGTTCGAGCGAGCCGGTCTCCCCCACCTCATCGTCGCTCTCGTCGGTGAGCGGCGAATCGTCCTGACATCCCGCGAGAGCCGTGAAGATTGCAACGATCGACATCGCGCCCATGACTCGTCGGCGGCGGAGCAACCCAACAACAAACGCGAGCACCGCGCCGACTAGCGCTCCAGAAGACGAACCTGAGGTAGAGCAGCCCGACGCTGGGATAGGCCCAGAATGGCCCGTCGCCGGAAGCGCAAGGGACGGAACCGGTTGGGGCGGAATGAAAGGCTCGTATGCCGGACCGCATGTGGCGCTGTAACCGCTGCTGTCGGAATCGTAACACGCCGTAGGCCCGCGAGCCCATTCACCACTTCCGACATCGGGGGACTTAGGGAACGAACCGCATGCTGGACCAGGCGACCAGGTGCCATCGTCATTGTGACATGGGATGAGATCATCGATCTGCGTGAGGACCTCGTTGTCCTCCAACATCCACTCGACGAATCGCCATGGCGTCACGGCCTGGTTTACGCCTCCAAGTACGTTTATTCCTATGACGCGCCAGGAGCCATCTGGCAATTGTAGAAACAATGGCCCGCCCGAGTCGCCGCTGGTTGGCACGCCAGGGGTAAACGAATCGAACTCGCCAGCAAAGGCGATGAGGTCTTCGGTGCTTGCAATAGAAGTTGTGGCATTTGTCGAACTCGAGGACCAACGCTTCCTTCCAGAAGAACCCATCGTTCCCACACTTCCGAAACCAACCGCCACCACATCGAGCGTGTAGGAGCCATCGAGATACTCGTCTGCTTCGCAATGCATCAAAATCGGAGCTGGCTCGACATCGGGTTCTTCCGTGAGGATGCAGTAGGCGAAGTCTTCTTCGGGGGCAACTTCGTCGCCGCTCTCCGAGAAAACCTTGCAATACTGAATGGGGACGGAATTGAACGGTTGCTCGGTGCCGTAGGGGGAGTATGCTTCTCCGAAGCTCGCTTCCAGGACGAAATTTGTATGGGTAAGCGTGCTGTCGTCGAGATAGCACGATCCCGTGGGAGACGGATGCTCACCGAATTGGTCGTGACACTTCATCGGGGTGGAAACACCTTCGATAGTGACGCTCGGGCATTCTGCATCACTCTGGCATACGACTCCCGACACTGGTGCGACGCCCGTGTAATCGTGGAGATCCTCGTAATTGTAGTGTAATCCGTTACCGTCGTCGCAGTGCGCCGCGGTCAGCACGATGCGGCCACCGATATACACACCCGTGCAGACCTCTATACACACCCGTGCAGACCTCGCCGTACAGTCCGGCGCGGCTCTTGAGATACACGACACTTGGCCAGTCACATGTGTCCGTCTCGTTGCCATCGAGGATCGCTAGGGCGTCCATCGGCAACAGCAACACTGCGAAAAGGCAAGCTGCCGCGATTCTGCTGGTCCTCATACCTATTTCATCCTATTTTTGCTCGAAGCCTGTCAAGTATTTTCTGGGCCGGAGTTCCTGTGGGCGAGGTTATCATGGCCAACCCGTCAAACCGAGCGCATGAATGGCCCACCCGGCCGCCGCGCCGCCCAGCACGAGCCAAGTGGAGTTGATCCGAAAGCGCACCAGCAACACCGCCGCGACGAGACCCAGCACGAGGGTGGCCACATCGACGAGCGCAGCGCGGCCGAGCTGGATGGTGACGACGGCCATGAGCGCGAGCGAGGCAACGTTGACGCCGTCGAGGAAGGCTGCCGCACGCGCTGACCCACGCAGCTTTGGTACGAGCGGCCCGCTCAGCGCGACGAACACGAACGCCGGTAAAAAGATGCCCGCGGTCGCGACCAGCGCTCCGGTTGGACCCGAGAGCAGATAGCCGATGAAGGTCGCGGTCGTGAACACCGGGCCCGGGGTGATCTGCCCGACCGCGATCGCGTCGATCAGCTGCGCTTCGGTCATCCAGCCGAGCCGCTCGACCAAGTCGGCGCGCAGGAACGCCAGCAACACGTACCCGCTGCCGAACAGCACCGACCCGATCTTGAAGAAAACCCAAAACAGCGAAGGCAGGGTCAGCGTGGCCGGTGCGAGGGCCAGCGCCGGCATGGGCACCAGGGGCACGAGCGAAGGCGCGGCGGTACTTGGCGAGCCCGACGATGTCCTGGTGGTCAGCACCGACACCGCACCGGCGGCGAAGATGATCGCGATCTCGTTCACGCCCACGAACGCGAGCAGGGCCGCCAGCGCGCCGAGCATGCGCAGCCACGTAGTCCGTGCGGCCTTCGGCGTCAGCCCCCAGATGGCTTGGACCACGATCCCGAGGATCACTGGCTTGACGCCGTAGAGCAGCCACTCGACCGTCGGCAGCTCGCCGAACTCGACGTAAGCCCAGCCGAGCGCGCCGGTCATCAGCATCGCCGGCAGGATGAAGCACAGCCCCGCGACCAGCAGCCCGGCCCAGCGCCGTCGTGCCCAGCCGATGTGAATGGCCAGCTCGGTCGAGTTGGGCCCCGGGATCAGGTTCGTCGCGCCGAGCAGATCGAGGAACTGCTCCTCGCTGAGCCAGCGACGGCGGCGGACGACCTCGTCCTGCATCATCGCAATGTGAGCCGCGGGACCGCCGAACGCGGTCGCGCCCAAGCGCACGAAGAGCAGGGCGAGCTCGGCGAGCGAGGTCTTCGGGTCTGCGGCGCTCGCCTGCTCGAGCAGAGGGGCGCCGTCGGTGCTGTTCGACTCACGCTCCGGCAACTTGGCCTCGTGGCGGTGCTCGACCACCGGGAGATCATGCCATGCCCACGCGGGCCGCCCTCGCTCACGCGGCCGGCGGGCGGGAGCGCCGGGCCGAGCGGACGCGGCCAGCAGGCGCCGCCGCGCCCGAATTCCGTACCCCGGGTGGCCTGTGGTATCCAACCCGGCACACATGTCCGGCCACAGCAAATGGTCCACGATCAAGCGCAAGAAGGGGGCCATCGATGCCGCGCGAGGCAAGATCTTCACGAAGATCGCCCGCGAGATCATGGTTGCCGCCAAGAACGGCGGCGGTGACCCCAACGGCAACCCGCGCCTGCGCGCCGCCTTCTTGGCTGCCCGGGCGGCCAACATGCCCAAGGAGAACCAAGAGCG
>CBFGLP010000199.1:0-10260 GCA_965649595.1 uncultured Myxococcales bacterium
CGAGGATGCGGTGGCGGAACTCCTCCCGCTCGGCCGCGCTCGCCTGCGGCCCCATCAGCATCCCGTAGCCGCCGGCCTGATCGACCATCTTCACGACCAGCTGATCGAGGTGGTCGAGCACGTAGGCGAGGTCGTCCGGCCGCGCGCACAGATAGGTCGGGACCTGCTCGAGCTTCGGCTCCTCGTCGAGGTAGTAGCGGATGAGCTCGGGCACCAGCGGATAGATGGCCTTGTCGTCGGCGATGCCGTTGCCGGGCGCGTTGGCCAGCGCGACGTTACCCGCCGCGTAGGCCCGCATGATCCCAGGCACCCCGAGCATGCTGTCGGGTCGAAACACCTCGGGATCGAGGAAGGTCTCGTCGGTCCGGCGATAGATCGCGTGGACCCGCTTGGGCCCCTGCGTGGTCTTGGCGAACACCTTGTCGTCGTCGACGAACAGGTCCGCCGCCTCGACCAGCATCACGCCCATCATGCGGGCCAAGAAGGTGTGCTCGAAGTAGGCCGAGTTGTACGCGCCCGGGGTCAGGACCACGCTCAGGCACTCCTCGTCGTCGGCCGGCGGCGCGACCGAGCGCAGCGCGTCAGCCAAGCGGGCAGGGTAGGTGTCGACGCCCCGAACCCGCGAGCGGCGAGCCAGCTCGGGGAACACCCGCTTGGTCACGACCCGGTTCTCGAGCACGTAGGACACGCCCGATGGGCAGCGGAGGTTGTCCTCGAGCACCCGAAAGGTCCCTTCACCGTCGCGGATCAGATCGATGCCGCCGACGTGGATCCGAACCCCGCCCGGCGGACGCAGGCCGCGGAGCTTGGGCATGTACGCGCCCGACTCGATGATCAGATCGGCGGGGATCCGCGGGTTGTTCAGGATCGCCTGCTCGCCGTAGATGTCGTCCAAGAAGAGCTCGAGCGCGCGAACCCGCTGCTGGAGGCCACGCTCGAGCCGGTCCCACTCGCTCGCCGTGATCACCCGCGGGATCGGGCACATCGGAAACACTTTTTCCACGCCCGCCGAGTCCGAGTAGACCGAGAAGGTCACGCCTTGATTGAGCAGCGAGAGCGTCGCTAGCTCCGAGCGGTGCGCCAGCTCGGTCGGGCTCATGTGAACGAGCGGCTCGAGCACGTCGGCGAGCTCGGGTCGCGGTCGCCCGGGGCCCACGAAGAGCTCGTCGTAGGTGCTTGGGTAGGGCCGATACTCGGCGAACACGTCCGATCCGCCCTGGGACTGCGACTGCGATCGGGTAGAGGACTGACTCTGCGACTGCGTCTGCGTCACTGGCGGCGATGCTACCGCGCGGCCGCGTGGAGCGGGTGACAATCTACGCCGCGCTGGACTGAGGTTGGGCGCCTCTTTCGCGGCCAAGCTCCGACTCCCGAGCGGCCCATCGGGATCGTTGCATGTGAAGGAGCACACCGACGCTTTGCCGCACGCGCCCGCGGGCCATACTCGGCCGGAGCACGACCATGAGCGACGCGAGCTTGATCGAACGTGACTACTCCAAGGCCTTCACCGCGGACGAGCTGGGCGGGACGCCGCTCGAGCGGATCGAGCTCCCGCGCCTGCGCGTGCCCTCGGGCACGATCGTTGCGTGCGATCCCTGGATCGAAGAGGACATCGAGCCCTTCGAGCAGCAGGTACCACCCGGGGACTACCGCGTGGAGCTGGCGATGGCGACCGTGAGGCTAGAGCGGGGCGAGTCGCAGCAGGTTCCGGCGTTCGTTCGAGTGGTCCTGGGCGAGACTCCGGCGACTCGCTGGGTCATGGCGACCCTGCCGAGGCAGTCGCTCGACGAGCTGCAGCCCGGCTATCGCTACTGCCACGGTGTCGACTCTGGCGTCAGCTCGTTCATGGATCCGCTCGCTCACGAGGTGCTGCTCGACGAGTACGCCGACATGGAGGGGGACGTCGACGAGCCGGCGCTGCTCAGCGAGCTGCGCGCGGCCATGCGAGGCCCGGTGACCGGGCGTCATGGTGCGGTCGATATCCGGCTCGAGGACGAGCCAATGACCAACATCGTGGCGTTCAGCTCGGGCGCCGGAGATGGCTGCTACTCGTGCTACTGGGGCTATGCCGCGGACGGCAGCGTGGTCGAGCTGTTGACCGACTTCGCGGTGATCCGCGAGCTCTGAGCGTAAGCGACTGCGAACCCGAAACCAGCCCACCGAGCTCGCTACGCGAGCTCGCGGCCGCGAAGCGGTCGTGCGTGGCTGAGTCTCCGACGCCTGCGGGGTGGCTAAATCATCCACAAGGGTTGGGGATCCTCGCGCGGCGCTTCTTGGGCCCGTTCCGCCAGTCGCTCGCGCGAGGGTTGCGGTAGTCGACGCCGTCGACGTTGACGACCACGTCGATGCCGCTGGGCCGGGCAGAGTTGCCCCGGTAGGTCGGCTCGACGCGCATTCGCACGGTCGAGCCGGCGTCGTCGGCTCGACGAACGAAGCCCTCGGCGGATTGATAGCGGCTGTTGTTGATCTCGGCGTTCTGCGCCACGTAATTCTCGGGCACCGAGGGACCGCCGAGGGTGTGGCCGATCAGGTGGCCGTTGGCGTCGCCGGGGCGCTTGCCGGGTGGATCGATCGTCGCGCCGCGGGTCGAGGTCGGCCGTCGCTGGACCGGGCCCTCGGCGCTGATGGTTCGGCCCTGGGCGTCGGTCTCGAACCGATAGGCGCCGGTGGTGTTGGGCGGGACCGGGTTGCCGTCGGTGTCGTACCAGGTGACCGCGAGGCCCCAGGGATCGATCGCCAGCAGCGGATTCGGTGAATAGGCGTAGACGTTGGTCCCAGCCGCGTCGCCGACCGGATCGGGGCTGATGTAGCGACCGCAGCGGGGGTCGTAATAACGGGAGTAGTTGTAGTGGAGGCCCGACTCGCGATCGAGCCATTGGCCCGGCAGGCGAAGATCGAGCTCGAGCGTGCCTCGCTCCTCGATTGTCCGCCCCCAGACGTCCAGCTCGGCCCACCAGTGCAGCTGGCCTTGCCCGTCGACCAGCTCGAGCGGAGCGCCGACCTGATCGGTGAACGCGTGCAGGATGATCTGCGCTGGCCCCTCGAGCGGACCCTCCACGCGCGCGAGCAAGGGCGCCAGCTCGCCGGTGCGCAAGTATTGGATCAGCCGACCCTCGCGAATCTCGGCGATCAACTGCGCGCCGTCCCAGACGTAGCGAGTCTCTCGCCCCTCGACGAGCTTGGCGACGCGACGACCGAGGCCGTCGTAGCGGTAGGTGCAGCGCTCGCCGTTCGCTCGCTCGAGCGCGACCAGCCGACCCTCGGCGTCCCACTCGAAGCGGGTGGTGTTGCCGTCTGCGTCGATCTTGGCGATCACCCGACCCAGCTGGTCGTAGGCGAAGCGATCGGTACCGCAGCGGATCAGCCGATCGATCGCGTCGTACTCGAGCGGCTCGGTCCAGCGGGTCAGGTTGTCCTCGAGGTCGAGCTCGAGCGACGTGCGGGTGCGGCCGCGCTCGACGGCCTGGAGGCGGCCGACCGCGTCGTACTCGGCTGTGAGCGAGGGTCGTCGCGCGTCGTCGCGCTGAACCAGCCGGCCCGACAGATCCCAGGTGTACGCGCGATCGATAATCGGCGAGTAGGTGGGCCCGACGAGCTGCTGACGGACGAGCTGACCGCCGGGGTCGTACTCGCGCAGCTCGCCAAGCTCACCCTGCTCGAGCTGGCGTCGACAGACCCGGTTGCGCTCGTCGTAGTCGAGCTTGCAGACCACGCGGTCGGCGGTGTGGAGCTCGACCACTCGACCGCGGACGTCTCGCACGAACGTGGCCTCGTTGCCGGCGATGCTCCGCGCGACCACGCGGCCGAGCGCGTCGTAGCGCCAGCGGACCTCGATGTCGTCCTGTTGCTCGCGGATCAGCCGACCAGCGGGATCGAACTCTCGCTCGATCGTGTGCTTCGGGGTGACGATCGCCGCGACCCGCCCGCTCGCGTCGATGTCGAGCGTCTTGGTGGTCCCGTCGGCGTAGCGGATCTCTCGGACCCAGCCTTGGGGTGTCAGCGCGTACTCGGTCTTGGTCCCGCTCGCGTCGTAGCTGGCGATTATCCGGCTGCGGGGGTCGTGCTCGTAGCGGCTCTCGCGGCCGTCCCACCAACGGGTCCGCTCGAGTCGGTCGTTGACGCCGTAGCTGCGCTCGATCAGCCGACCCTTGCGATCGCTGCGGGCGACCAGGTTCTCTTGGAAGTCGTAGGCGAGCCGCTCGACCCGGCCGAGCGCGTCGCGGCGGGCCGTGTGCACGTTCTTATGGGTCCCGAACCACTGCTCGGTCACCCGGGCGCCTCGCCAGTAGCGGAGCGCGTTGCCGGCTTGGTCCAGCTCGAACTGCTCGGTCAGGCCGCCGGCGTGCTGGGCAGCGACGAGTCGGCCCTCGCCGTCGCGATGGTCGCGGCGCAGCAACCCAGAGCCGTCCTCGACCTGCAGCGTGCGACCGAGTCGGTCGTAGACGACCCGGCGACGCAGCCCGAGCGCGTCGATGCACAGCAACTCGCGGCCGTCGTCGCGGTAGTTCCAGCGCGTCAACTGGCCGAGCGGATCGATCGCGTCGATGATCCTGCCCCGCTCGTCGAGCTCGTAGCGCCAGGTGTTGCCGAGCGCGTCAGTGGTAGCGATCAGGTTGCCGCGCGGGTCGTAGACGAAGGTCTCTCGGGCGTCGTCCGGGGCGATCTGCTCGACCAGGCGATCGTGCTCGTCGTAGACCCAGCGGGTCGTCGCACTGCCCTCGTCGGTCTCGCCGATCAGGTTGCCGCGCTCGTCGTACTCGTAGCTGCGCGTGAAGCCGAGCGAGTCGACCTCGAGCACGAGCCTGGCTTGGTCGTCGTGCTCGAACAGCCAGGCCGAGCCTTGCGGATCGATCTCCTCGCGCACGACCCCGAGCGGGGTCCAGCGGTAGATCTTGGTCCCGCGCGCGTCGGTGGCCCGAGTCGTGCGGGCGTCGTCGTCGTACTCGAGCTCGACCTCGTAGATGCCCCCGCTGCCGCGTGTGTACACGCAGCGAGCTCCGGGGCCCTTGGAGTCCCAGCGAAACTCGAACGCGACGCCGGTCCGCCGCTGCTCGAGCGTGAGCAGGTGTTGGTCGTACGAGTAGGCCATCGCCGCGCCGACGGCGTCCCAGACCGCGATCAGATCACCCTCGCCAGAGTAGGCAAAGCGGGCCAGGCAGAGCTCGGCCTGATCCTCGATTGGGTGGGGGCCGACGATAGCTACGATTCGGCCGAGCTCGTCCAATACGAAGCGAAACCGGCGACCCTCGCAATCGTCGAGCTGAGTCAGGCGACCCGCGGAGTCGTGGCCAAAGCGGGTCTTGTTGCCGTTGCGATCGCGGAGCTCGATCAACCCATAATTGGGCCCGCCAACCGGGGCAAATCGATACTCGACGCCTTCGCTCTCGCGCAGGACATAGCAGCCGGGCTCGTGGATCAGCGTGAGCCCCTCGGCTCGGTTGTAGTAGCTGTCTCCTCGAGCGAGGCGAGGAAACACCGCTCCGCGACCGTCGGCTAAGCGCACGCCGATGACCTGCTCGTCGAAGGTCAGCTCGAGGTCGTAGCTGTGGTGCCAGCCGTGGCCGAGCGGGCCTTGGTAGGTCGAGGTGCTGTACCAGACCCGCTCGAACACGAAGGGCAGGGTGCCGGCGATCTCGAAGTCGACCTCCTCGGTGAAGACCTTGCCGGTCGCGACATCGACGGGGTGGCCCGTGACGCTACAGATCGCTCGGTGCACTCGGTTGCGGGCGCGCTGACTCTGAATGCCGAGCCGATCCATCACCCCGTTGCTGGCCGAGTGCAGCCGGTCGGCGAGCGCCTTCCAGCGTCGGCTACCTCGCTGCATCGCGCGGAGCTTGCGGAACGCAGCCCCGAGCCCGGCCATCAACCCACGCATGCCGAGGGCCATCAGCGAGATCGTCGGTGGGCCACCGATCAGCACCGGAGGTCCCATCGGGACCGAGAGCACGACGGAGGTCGGTAGCACCAGCGACTTGGGCGGCGAGCCCTTCGGCCGCGGTGGTCCGGGGATCCCGATGTCGTTGCAGCTCAGGGCCGGCAGCCCGAGGTGGCTCTGCGCGTCGCCGTCCACACAGACGGTCGAGCTGCCCATGAACACCTCGATCTCGTTGGCCGGCGGCTTCACGAACACGCCGCCGATCGGGATGTGCGG
The DNA here is from genome assembly GCA_965649595.1 of uncultured Myxococcales bacterium. Classification (GTDB taxonomy): domain Bacteria; phylum Myxococcota_A; class Polyangia; order Nannocystales; family Nannocystaceae; genus Plesiocystis. The sequence goes on from CBFGLP010000199.1 coordinate 6,152, forward strand.
CGGGATCATCTGACCAGCCGTGCCCGCCTGCCCGCGTGGCATTCCGTTGATCTTCACGGTCGCGCCGATGTAGGGCGCGTAGTCCATCGGGTCGATCAGGATGCCGATGACCGGGTGGGGGATCGGCACCGGCGGGACCGGCCCCGGCGGCTGGATGATGTGGATGTCGATCCCGAGGACAGGGTCGAAGTGCTTGGCCGCGATGGACATCGATCAGCTCGCAGCCGGCGGGGAGGGAGGATAGGGCGGGTTTTGGGGCTCCGTCGGGCGCCAGTCGGGCCGCGCCAACAGGCCGCGCATGGTCGCTTCGATCGCTGCCTCCTGGCCGCGATGCGCCGAGCTACCCGCACAGATCCGCAGCAGGCCTTCGCCGAGGTAGGCGAGCGTCGACTGTTGGCGAGCCTCGGCAGACATCGTCTGAGCCAACGAGACACCCTCGAGCCCGCAGCGCCACGCGTCGTCGTAGGCCTGCGTGACCTCGTGGCAGTAGCTGGCCATGCGCCACGACTCGAGGCGCATGAGCGGATCCTCGAGCTTGGTCGCCAGCGCGGCGCAGTCCTCGTAGACCGGCGCCGCCTGGCGGTGACCTCCGGCCGCGATCAGGGCCGCGCCGATCGCCAGGCGAGAGTGCACCCGTAGCAGGCTGCCTTGCGGATCACCGGCTGCCTCCGATTCGGCAGCGGCGGCCTCGGCCTCCTGATAGACGGGGATCGCCTCGAGCGGCCTCTGAGCCTGCATCAACCCCGCCGCGTAGGCGAACTTGACCGGCACGACCAGATAGATCCACCCATGGTTGCGTGCGAGCTTGGCCGCCGCGTCGGCGAGCTGGCGAGCGCGCTCGAGCTCGCCTTTGCCGACCGCCTCGCCGAGCTGCGCGAGCTTGATGCGAAAGCGGGCGCCAGGGTGCTCGAGGTCGCCGTCGGATTTGGCGAGATCCTCGACCGCCGCTGGCATGTCGAGCTCGGCAGCCTTGGTCCAGGTCCGTGGCGACGCACCCAGCTCGACCAGGCGTGGCGCGGCGACGTCGTCCAACACCACGAAGCGGAGCTCGAGCGCCTCGCAGCGGGCAGCCAGCAACGCGAGCCAGCGATCCCACAGCTCGACCGGCGCCTCCAGATATTGCGGCATCAGCACGAGCACGAGGTGCGTGACGAGGCTCTGGTAATGCGCGCGAAACGAATTTGCCACGCGGACGAGCGACCCGAGGTCGTCGGCGCCATGCATTGGAGGCGGCACCCAGCTCGCATCGAAGCCCTCCTCGACGAGCTGCGCCTCGACCTCCTCGTAGCCGGTCACGAAGTCCTCGACGAGCAGGCGCCCGTGCCTGCCCGGGTCGACGAAGGGCCGTCGCAGCAGGAAGAACAGATCCGGCGTCGATCCGGACCGCTCGTGGCTCTCGGTCTCCACGAAGGTCTCGATCATCCGGACCTCGTCGGGGCGGACTAACCAACGAAGCACGCGCGCCTGCTCGCTGAGCGCGAACTCGGTGTATTGATCGTGGAGCAGGTCGAGGCGCTTCTCGACCGCGTTCTTGGCCGCAGCCATCGACGATGCATGGTAGACCATCCCATCGGCGCGTTGGGCCAATCACGCGTCAGATTTCGTCAGTCAGAGCCAGCACTTGCTCGAGGCTCTCGAACGCCGAGGACAGCGCGATGACGCCGAGATCCTCGACCAGGTCGGCCCCAGCGAGCCAGTGGTGCTCGGCGTCGACACCCTGCTCGACGAGCAGACCGAGCAGCGAGGCCAGCTCGCCGTCGAGGGCATGCACGCCACTTTGCAGCATGACGATCCCGAGCGTGGTCTTGACCTCGTCCTTGGCTCGCCTCAGCTCCGGATCGACCGGCACCGCCTCGGCCAGCTCGATGTCCATCGGCGACTCGTGGGCGGCCGCGCAGGCTTGCTTGGAGAACGACGCGTGCCCGCGGCAGGCCAGCGGCCGCACGGCGTAGATCGAGCAGTGGCCCTCGGTCAGGAAAGGGCAGGGGCGCCGCGACAAAAACAGATCGTCCTCGTCCGCACACGCGCGCGCGGCCGCGTTGGCGTCCGCGAGCGCCCGCACGAGCTCGGCTCGTCGCGGCTCGGACCACGTCTGGGTCACGTGAGCATGGATCAGCAGCGCCTCGGGCATCGAGATCGACACCGGCATGTGACAGCACCACGCACAGCCAGCCTCGCAAGCGTGGCGGCCCGCATCGGGTAGCTGGCAGGCCCGCTGCTCGAGCAGCGCCTCGGCGTGGCTGGCCAGCCGCAGCGCGATGGTCCCGTCGGGCCGCGTGATGAAGGCCTGCGCGCTCTCGACCAGCGCGTCCTCGGCTGAGACACCGGCAGCCAGACTTGCTTCGTCGGCCCGTCCGGGCCGAGGGGAGGGCAGGCGAGCCATGCCGGAGCGTACCAAGGCCCTTGCCAGCCGATGGCTCGGGGCGGGAGTCTCCGGGCGTGCGCCTGCTCGTCCAGCATCGAAGCCGTTACGTGTATCCAAAGCCCGCGCTGCTCGGGGCTCACACGCTGCGGCTGCATCCGGCCGGCCACGCCAAGGCCCACATCGAGACCTACCACCTCAGCTGCGCGCAGGCTGATCGCGTCCAGTGGACGATCGATCCCTACGGCAACCGGGTCGCGCGGGTCTCGTTCCCCTGGGACCAGCGCTTTTGCGAGCTCGACATCCTCGTCGAGCTCGTCGTCGAGATCCGTCCGGTCAACCCCTTCGACTTCTTCATCGATCACCGAGTCGAGCAGCTCGGCTTCAGCTACCCGGCCGAGTACGCGCTCGAGCTCTCGCCCTTCATGGGCCTCGACGATCCTGCGTTTGCGGTCGGTGAGCGCTTCGAGGCGTTCTTGCACGAGATGCCCAGCGAGGGCCGGACGGTCGACGCGATCGTCGAGATCAACCGGCTCGTCAACCAGCGGATCCGCTACGTCATCCGCGAGGAGCCCGGCGTGTGGACGCCCGAGGAGACGCTCGCCCACGGGCGCGGGAGCTGCCGCGACTCGGCCATGCTGCTGGCCGCGCTCTTGCGTCGGCGCGGCATCGCGGCTCGCTTCGTCAGTGGCTACCTGATCCAGGTCACCGACGAGGGCATGCTGCCCGACTTGCCCAAGGGCCTCGATCACGACGTCGTCGATCTCCACGCTTGGGTCGAGGCCTACGTCCCGGGCGCCGGCTGGATCGGCCTCGACGCGACCTCGGGCCTGATGTGCACCGAGGGGCACATCCCGCTCGCCTGCGCCGCCACGCCCACGCTCGCCGCACCGCTGATGGGCACCGCCGAGCACCTCGCCGAGGTCGTCGACTTCCAGATGTCGGTCGCACGGCTGGGCCACGAGCCGCGCCCGACCGCCCCCTACACCGACGAGGTCTGGGCCGAGCTGCGCGAGGCGGGCCGAGCCGCCGATCGCCGGCTTGCCGAGCTGGGCCTGCGCATGACCATGGGCGGCGAGCCAACCTTCAACGCCCGCGAGCACGCCGAGCTGCCCGAGTGGAACAGCGAGGCGCTCGGCCATCACAAGTGGAAGCTCGGGCTCGACCTGACCCACGAGCTGCGCGAGCGCCTGTTCCCGGGTGGCGCGATCATGCATCGGATGGGCAAGCTCTATCCGGGCGAGAGCATGCCTCGCTGGGCCCTCGATGCGATCGGTAGGGCCGACGACGTGCCCATGTGGATCGACGATCCATCCGCCGCGAGCTGGAAGAAGCCCGAGTTGCCCGACGCCGAGCGGCTGGCCAAGGCGCTCGCCGAGGAGCTGGCCCTTTCCCCACACCTGCAGCCCGCGCTCGAGGATCCCTGGCACTTCCTGCTGGAAGAATCGAAGGTCCCGCTCGACCTCGATCCGCTCGGCTTCGATCTGCGCGACGGTGAGAGCCGCGCTCGGCTCAGCCGCGTGCTCGATCAGGGCCTCGACACCGTCGCTGGTTGGGTGCTCCCGCTCGCGCGCGTGGACGGGCAGTGGATCTCGGGCACCTGGAGCTATCGCCGAGGTCACCTCTTCCTGATCCCCGGCGATAGCCCGGTCGGTCTGCGTCTACCGCTCGGCTCGATCTCTGGTGTCCCGCTGCCCGTCACCTGGCCCGAGCCCGAGCTGCTCGGACCGGACGGGCCGACGAAGCC
>CBFGLP010000200.1:0-2393 GCA_965649595.1 uncultured Myxococcales bacterium
GGCGAGCGCGGCGAGGCGCTGCCGGGGCTCGAGGGCGAGGACGACACCCTGTTCACCTCGGCCCGGCGAGTCGCGGCGCCTGGGGTCGAGAGCGCGTACCTCGACAAGATCGCCAGCCGCGTGATCCAGACCGCGCTGGTCAACATCCGCGGGCTCGATCCGCTGAACTCGGCCAAGGTCTCCGACAGCGATCGCGACCAGGCCAACGCGCTGATCACCTCGATGATCGCCGACATGCGCCGGACCGGCGAGATCGAGCCCGAGGTCGATCTCGAGCCGCTCAAGGGTCGCATCGCTCGCGAGCTGATCGAGCTCGGGCCGCTGACCGAGCTGATGCAGGACGACGAGGTCGTCGAGATTCAGGTCGTCGGCGGTGGGCCGGTCCGGCTGGTCCGCGAGGGCTCGAACGCGTCGTCGCGGGCCGAGCTGGTCGAGCGGCGCTTCTCGGGCGAGCGGGCGGTGATGCTGGCTTGCCGTCGGCTCGCACGCCAATGGGGGTTTCTGGTCGAGGGCGCGCAGGTGCTCGAGGGCAAGGTCGCCGACGGCTTCTACATGTACGCCCTGCTGCCCCCGACGCAGGTGCGGACGCCGGTGCTCAGCCTCCGTCGCACGCGGACCGACGCCAACAACCTCTCGGCCTTGGTTCAAGAGGGCGTGCTGAGCGAGGAGATTCGCGAGGTCCTGCGCGCCGCCGTGCGTGGCTGCCGACGGATCCTGATCTGTGCCTCGGGCGGGGTTAACCTCGACCGCTTCATGCTCGCGCTGACCGGCGAGGTGCCCGACGATCTGCGCGTCGTCTGCATCTCGGACACCGGCCGGCTCGGCTCGAATCGCCGCTCGTGGATTCAGGTCCGCCGCATCAGCGACCCCTCCGATACGGTGCACCTGTCCGACGCGCTCGGCGTGCTGCTGCGCGGCGGCATCGATCTGCTGATTTCGCAGCGGACCCGGCACGAGGACGCGGCTGCCGTGATCGACGCGATGTCGGGCGCCACCAAGGGCGCCGTGATCTCGCTGTGGGGTATCGATTCGGCCCACGCGCTGTCTCGACTCGCCGCCCTCAGCACGGTCGCTAGCGGGGCGATCCAAGCGCTGACCGTCGCGCTGGCGCGCTCGGTCGATCTGCTGGTGCGGGTCAGCGTCGGGGTCGACAACGAGTCGATGCAGATCATCGAGATCGTCGAGCCGCGGGTGAAAGAGGGCAACCAGATCGTGCACATGCCGATCTTCCGCGCGATGAAGAATCAGGACGGCACCACCGAATTCACGCCGACCGGCACTGTTCCTGCCTTCATCAATCAGCTCGCCGAGCGTGGCATCAGCGTGCCAATGAGCGTGTTCAAGCCCGGCAAGAAGGATTAATCCGCTCACGGCGAAGTTGTCGGTCTGCCGCCGCGACCGAGGGGTGACGCGATATGCCCCGGTCGCGGTGAGTCAGTCGTCATCGGTGATCCATTGTTGGTCGACGCTGGTTTTGGGCCTGCGTAGAGATCGCCTTCTCAGCGAGAGATCTCCTCGATCTCCGCTGGATCGAAGCGTATCGGCGCGTCAGCGGGACTCGCGATTCCCTGGGGCTTGTGCCACCGCGGCACAGGCTTTCGATCAATGCGAACACCGGCGACAACGCCACCCGCGGTCGGATCATCCGTGAGCTTTCGAGCCGGGCGCCCATGCTCGGGCATGCACCTTGCAGTTGCCTGCGCACGTGGAGTACCGGCTCGGAAAGGATGAGGTGCCTGTCGACGTTGTTCGCGTCCGCCGGGCGCGTGAAGACGTGACTCGGCCCGTCGAGGCCGACGCGTTGGCGAGCGAGTGGGGCCCCAGCTACGCCGATCTGGATCGACTCGACACCGGTGAACTCGCGGCGCTCTCGCTGAGTGGTCGCTATCGGATCGAGCGGCGACTGGGCAAGGGCGGCATGGCCTCGGTATTCCTGGGCGAGCACCTCTCGCTCGGCCGTCCTGTCGCGATCAAGGTGTTGGCCGATCGCCACGCCGAGCGGCCCGAGGCGCTGGCTCGATTCCTGCGCGAGGCTCGGCTAACAGCCCGAATTCGGCATCCGAACGTCGTAGAGGTGTTTGACTTCGGCACCACTCCACAAGGCCTCGTGTACCTGGTGATGGAGCTGCTTCGTGGAGAGGATCTGCGCGCCACGATCGCACGGCGCCGTGGGCTGCCGTGGGATCGCGTGCGCCCGATGATGTTGCAGATCTGTGCAGGTCTGCGCGCCGCCCATGCTCTGGGAGTGGTCCACCGCGATCTCAAGCCGGCCAACTGCTTTCGCGTGCTGGCGGGGGAGCGCGAGCAGATCAAGCTGGTCGACTTTGGAATTGCAGCGGTTCATGGGAGCGAAGGTCTGATGCTCGACCACTGCGAGCTGCCGCGCGAAGTCG
>CBFGLP010000201.1:0-14296 GCA_965649595.1 uncultured Myxococcales bacterium
GCAAGTCGGTCTGGACACCCGGCAAGGGCCTGCAGGTAGCGACCGAGGACGGGCACTTCAGCCTGACCTTCCGAATGCGCGTGCAGTTCCGCTACGAGCTACAGCACGACAACGAGGACGACGAGATCCAGCACCTGTTCACGGTTCGCCGCGCCCGACTCCAATTCAAGGGCAACTTGTTCGGCAAGCACAACAAGTACTACCTGCAGCTCTCGGTCTCGCCGACCGACATGGGCTGGACGGCGGATGGTCCGAGCTTCACGCCGATCCGCAACTGGGAGATCTCGTTCGACTACCTGCGCGACCTGACGGTCACGGTCGGGCAGATGAAGGTGCCCTTCAACCGCCAGCGGGTGATCTCGTCGGGTGATCAGCAGATGGTCGATCGCTCGGGCGTGACCACCGAGTTCAACCTCGACCGCGAGATCGGCGTGATGCTCAGCTCCAACGACCTCGGCGGCGTCGGCTACCTCCGCTATCGCCTAGGCGTGTTCAACGGCGAGGGTCGTGACGCCTACCGGGTCGACAACCTCGGCATGCTCTACGTCGCGCGCGTCGAAGTGGTCCCGACCGGCGATGCCGACGAGGACTGGGACGGCGACGAGGTCGACTGGGCTCGATCGAAGCGACCCTCGCTCTCGATCTCGGGCTCGTATGCGTTCCACGACCGAGCCAAGCGCGAGCGCGGCAGCCTCGGCAGCGCGCCGCTCGACGGCGGCACTACCAACTTCCACCACGCGCAGGCCGACGTGATGCTGCACGTGGCTGGCCTCTCGCTGAGCGGTGAGTTCCAGTACCGCAAGGGCATCCGTCGCTTCGGCGACGCGACGGTGCTCGACGACATGGGCGTGGAGATCCCCGCGCCGCGGGTCCCGGCTCGTACGGGGGTCGGCTACTACGTGCAGGCGGCCTACCTGATCCCGCGCGTACCGGTCGACATCACGGCTCGCTGGGGGCAGATCTTCGGGCTCGGCGACGGGGCCCAGACCAGCCTCGGAGACAGCGACGAGGTCGGTGGTGGTGTGGGCTGGTACATCGCGCGGCACAGCCTGAAGCTGCAGGCCGACTACTTCCGGCTGCGCAGCGACAGCTACGACGCGCAGACGCGCTCGTTCACCCGGCGGAGCTGGGCGGACGGGGTCGACCAGTTCCGGCTGCAGCTGCAGCTCGCGTTCTAAACCGGAATCAATCGCCCTAGGGCTGGCCCTGCGCTTCGAGTCGCTCGCGTTCGCGGCGACGCTCCAGCTGGACCGCGTTTCCGAACCAGATGAAGAGCGGCGTGAGCACGAGGGTCGGCCCTAGCCACAGCACCGGGTGCGGGATCGCGGGAGCCAGGCGGGGCCCGGCTGCGGCCGTGAACGCGGTCATCGAGGCGATGAACGCCGCCGCCACCCCGCGAATGTGCTCGCCGATCCACTCTTTGGGCTCGAACTCGGCTTGGCTCATGAAGCGAGAGAAGTGGCGGACGGCGACGAGGCTGATCGCGGAGAGCACGATCGCCACGAGCCCCATCCCCGCGCCCGCGAGCAGCACTAAGACGCCATAGACGGCGAAGGCCACGAACGCGACCGCGAACACCGGATGGATCCAGCGATCGAAGCGCTGTGGCAGCCGTACCGGGGGCGAGAGCCATGCGAGGCGCCACGCGACGACCACGTGATAGATGACCAGCAGGCCGACGCCGAGCAAGAACACGTTGCGACTCGCCGCAATGACCGGGGCTGAAATCGCGATCGCCACGCACATCGTGATCATGAAGGTGCGCCCGGCCCAGGGATGCAAGGGGGCCCGCTTGGGGATCGCCAGCGCGGTCGTGCCCGCGATCATCGCGAGCAGCCCAACGACGCCGTGGAAGGGGATGAGTTGGTCGCGCAGCGCTTCGTAGTCGAGCATCGGAGTTAGCCGTGGTCGTCAGCAGAGCTCGAAGGCATCCATCAAGATGTGGACGCCGAGCGCGAGCCCGATCAGCCAATCATAGCGGTGGCCGGCAACCTGCTCGGGAGGGAGTTGTTCCCAGCGTTGGCGCAGGAACGCGAGGACGTGCGGCCGAAACACGCCGTAGTGCCGGATGGCGTCGGGGGCGAGGTAGCGCTCGAGCAGCCCACGTCCGGCCGGATTGTCGAGCACTCGCCGCCAGCTCGGCGCCAAGAAGGGGTGCTTGGGCACCTGCCGAATCGTCTCGGGCAGCAGACCCTCGGTCGCGCGCCGGAGCAGCAGCTTGGTCGTGCCGCGATCGATGTCCAGTAGGGATGCCTCATCGCAGCGTAGCGCCAGCTCGACGACCTCACGATCGAGGAACACCGGCCGCCCCTCGACGGCGTGGGCCATCTCGACGCGATCGCCGAGCGCGGGGATCAGGTAGTCCTGCAGCTGTTGCAGCGCGAGCTGGCGCGAGAGGCTCGAGCAGGGCTCCCGCTCGCGACCTCGCAGCGGCGCGAGCAGCTGCTGCGAGGGCATTTGCTCGTGGATCCAGCGCGGCTCGAGCAGCTTGCCGGGGACATCATCGAAGCGGCGGGCACGGTGCTCGAAGAAGCTCGCCCACGAAAGTGGGCTCTGCTCGTGACGCTCGAGCGCGTCGTCGATCAGACCCGCACCGACGCTCGCTCGACTGCTCGCAGCCACTGCATGATCACGGCGCCAGCGGGCCTCGGCGAGGAACGATGGATAGCCGGCGAAGAGCTCGTCGCTGCCCTCACCGCTGAGCACGACCTTGACGCCGCGCTCGCGCACGTGCCGGGCCAGCAGCTGGCGAGCCACGCTGTGCGCGTTGATCGGCGCGAACTCGACGGCTCGAACCGTCTCGGGCAAGCACGCGGCCAAGCTCTCGAGCTCGATGGGCAGCACATCGAGCTCGAGCTCCAGCGCGCGCGCGTTCGCTCGGGCCTGGGCCGACTCGTCGAAGCGCGGGTCGGCGAACGCGATCGTGAACGCTGGCAGCTCGACGCGTGCACGCGCGACCGCGGCGACCGTCGCCGAGTCGAGGCCGCCGGAGAAGAGCAGCCCAGTGCGCGCGTCGCTTCGGAGGCGACGATCGACGGCGCGCTCGATCGCCTCGCGCAGCGCAGCGGGCTCGGGCGGCGGGCCTTGGGCTTTGCTCGGCCACGACCAGTAGACCCTGCGGGTCGGGGTTGGCGACCACATCCACAGCGCGGCGGCGGGCAGCGCCTCGACCCCAGCGAACGCGCACGAGCGGCCATCGTAGGCGCCGAACAAGTGGCCGCACAGGTACCGAGCGCTCAGCTCGAGCCGCTTGCCGAGCGCCATGAAGGCCTTGACCTCCGATGCGAGCAGCAAGTGCCCAGCCGGACTCTCGTGCAGATAGAGCGGCCGCACGCCCATGCGATCGCGGCTCGCGAGCAGCCGTCGGTGCTTGGCATCCCAGAGGATCAACGCGAAGTCACCGTCGAGCTCCGCGACGCAGTCGGGGCCGTGATCCTCATAGAGGTGGACGACTAGCTCGGCGTCGCAGCGGGTCTGCAGCCGATGTCCGCGTCGGCGCAGGCGAGCGGCGAGCTCGATGTGATCGTAGAGCTCGCCGTTGACCACCGCGACAACCGAGCCGTCCTCGTTGGAGTAGGGCTGCGGCGGCGCCTCGGGGGCGACGATCGCCAAACGGGTGGCGACGAGGCCCAGGCGGCCATCGTCGAGCAGCGCGCTCCCTCGATCATCGGGTCCGCGATGGGCGAGCGCGTCTGCGAGGCGACCCAGCTCTGCTGCGTCGATCGGTGGGCCGCCTGCCCGTGCGATGGCTCCGATGCCACACATGCTCAGATCTCGACGTGATCGGCCCCGATGCGCCGAGCTGCGCGGCACGTGAGGCGCAGGCCAGCAGCACGGTCGCAGCGGCCGTCGGCCAGCCCGAAGCGATAGTCGTGCCACGGGCAGCGCAGCTGACCTCGCTCGTCGACCTGTGCGCCAGAAAGGGGTCCCCCCATGTGCGGACAGATCGAATCGTGCACCCAGGTCTGGCCTTCGTGGGTAGCGAGGCCCAGCTCGTGCTCACCGTCGCTCACGCTCGCGGCCCCCACGAGCTGCAGTCGTGTCCCCGCGACCGGCACCCATGCGGGTTGCCGGTCCGACACGAGCATGCGCTCGATCATGGCCTCGTCTTCGTCCCAGAGCCGCTCGTAGAGCGCACGGTAGGCGTGCGCCTTGGACTTCGCTCGGGCTGGGATGTCCGGCGGCGCCCAGAACTCGACCTCGATGTCGGTGCTCGCATCATCGACGACCGCGAGCCGAGTGAGGATGTAGCCACCCTGTCCGGGGCCTTCTAGGGTTCGTGTCACGTAGCGAAGGCGAGCTCGATCGACGCGCAGCTCGAGCACAATCGTTCGGCGGAAGCTCGCGGGTGCCAGGGTCACGCGAGCTCGCCACCAGTCGTGACCGCCAGCTAGGCGCTCGACGGCCGCGAACGCGTGGCCGTGAACCCAGGGCAAGTGCTCGTAGTCGAGCACGTTACGCCATACACCCTCGGGTGTCGCTCGCAGGCGGCGATCGTAGCGAGCCAGGAGCTCGAGGTCGTGCGGCCGCTCGGGCCAATCATGCTCGCCTTTGGTCATGCTTCACCAGGTTCGGGGGCAGACAGCGCTCGGTGTACCAAGTCGACGAAATCGTCCTCCGCCTCGAACCAGATCCCGTGGCCGCAGCGAAGCTGCTCGAAGCGAGCGTCGGGTAGGGCGTCGGCGAGCAGTCGGGACTCGCTCGCGGGAAACAACCAGTCCTCGGAGGCAGCGATCACCGTGTGGACCATGTGCATCTCGGGCAGCGCCGAGCGGACGTCGTGGGTGAGCAGGTTGTCGAGCTGCTGGGCCCATCGTGTGCGCGAGGTCGAGAGCTTGCCGAGGTGCATGCGCAAGAGCGCGAACACGCCGGGGCGATGCAGGAAGTCCGCGCTGAAGAGCATCGGCAAGAGCCCGGCGTGTAGCAGCTCGTCGTCGATCGGTGCGAGGAGCAGCGCCCGCAGCAGCTCGATCAGCGAGCGCTCGCGCGCTCGGAAGCGAGCACAGGTCACGGCCAGCACCGCACGGTGCACTCGCTCGGATCGCCGCGCGAGGGTCTGTAGTGCCCAGGCCCCACCGTAGGACCAGCCCAGCAGGTCGACGCGATCGAAGCCGCGTTCGTCGAGGCGGGCCGTGAGCCAGTCGACGAGCTCGGCCCATCCGGGCCTGGGAGCCTCGCATGGCGAGCCGGGCGTGTCCGTGGTCGGGCTGACCGCGAGCAGGCGTCGGCGTCCGGCCAGCCGCTCCAGCAGCCGCCGTGAGCTCGTCAGCGAGGATGGTAGCCCGAGCAGCACGACCAAGGGACGCTGCTCGATGCTGCCAGGGAGATCGAGGCAGGGCAGCACGACGCTCACGGCTGCGCCTCTTCGTCCATCGGCGCACTAGCGAGTGCCACTTGGCCGGTGATCCAAGGACGAGTCTCACCCGAATCGATGATCGCGAATCGAAATTGACTGAGGTTCATTACGCGCCGAACGAACTGAACCCGGAAAAACGGATTGGTCACGGTGGTTTTCCACTCGAGCGCGATTCGCTCGAATGCGGCGACGTAGACGGACTGACCCTCTTCATGATACTCGCGTCGGGACCACAGCCCCGCGGCCTGGGCAGCGCCGTCGAGCGCCTCGCTCCAGTGCCAACCCTCTCGCGCGATCGCTGCAAAGTCTGCACCTCGGGGTGATTCAGACACCTGATAATCGACGAGGAGTGCCGGCGGACGGTGACGCAGCGAAGCTCGTACTCGTGTAGAATCGAGCCTCGAGCTGACCATTGGATCATTTGTCGTGCATTCGAGCGATTCGCTCCGCACAGGCTCGTGGCACACGTCGAAGCGAGATATTGACTCACCTGCGTGAGTCGATATCTCGACCCGCGAAATGGCCTGGCCAGGGCGTCGGATTGCTCGAATATGCGCGTGCCCATCGGGCCGCAGCGGTGCGCGAAAGCCACTCCTGCGAATCCCCGCGACGCGACCGAACGAGCGCTCGACCAGCCCCACGCCCAAGCCCAGTTGGTAGGCGCCGGGGACCAGGGGATCGCCGGTAAAGTGCCCCTCACACAGGGAAACCAATAGGTCGACCGGAATCTCCACCGTCGCCTCCCCCTCGGTTGGGGTGAGATCGAGGGAATCCCAGAGTGGTTGAGTGAGCGACTCGAAGCGGGAGCGATGCTGCTTGAGCAACAAGGTCGACTATGATAGTAGCAGCAGCCGGTGGTTGCCGTCCAGCATCGATCAGCCCGCGACGTGTTCGTTACGGGTATGGGAGCTTGGACCCCATACGGTGTCGATTGGTCGCCGGTTTGGGAGGGTTTGGTCGAAGGACGCTCGGTCTTCGCTCCCGTCGGCGAGGGGTTTGGAGATGATCCCACCTTGCTCGCCGGGCGCATTCCGGACTGGAAGGCGTTTCGCTCGGAGTTCCCACAGATTCGGCCACCCTTGCCGATTCCGAGCACGCGCTTGGCCCTCGTTGCGGCTGCGCGAGCGCTGAACGACGCAGGTCTCGTCGACCGAGCTCAGCGTGCTCCGCACGGCATAATGCTCAACCGCAATCGTGGCCCAGCGCAAGTCGTGGTCGAGATCATGCGGCCGGTTTTGGAGATGGGCCCACGCAAGACTAGCCCGCTGCTGTTTTCGCAGTCGGTTGCGAACGCGCCCTTGGGGGCAGTCGCAACTCTACTCGGGCTTCGCGGTCCCCATCTGATGACCCTGGGCGGCGGCGCGATCATGACCGCCTTCGATGCGGTGCGCCGCGGCGATGCTCCGGGGGTCCTCGTTGGCGGCTTCGAGGAGCACGTCCCCCACCTCTTTCGGGCGGATATCGCGAATGGCATCATGCCCGAGATTCGCTCGCTCGAGGCCGTGGACCGAGGTCCAGTAATGTCCGAGGGCGCGGTCTGTGTGCTGCTCGAGTCGCGTGCATCGCTCGAGGCACGCGGGGCGAGGCCCCTCGCTCGGTTGGCGGCGGTCGAGCGGGGAATTGGGCGAGCAGATTCGAGCACTGACCCGCTCGCTGACCCGCTCGCTTTGTGGGGCCGCCCGGACCCACTCGGGTTTGCCAGGCTCGCTCGGCGGGCGCTGGCCAACGCTGGGGTCTCGCCGAGCGAGGTCGATTTCCACGCCGGCAGCCGCTCCGGCATCGAGGCCTTCGATCTCGCCGAGCAAACAGTCCGAGCCGAGCTTGGCCTCGAGGGGCTGGTCGAGCGCGGGCGAGTGGGGACGATCAAGCAACTGCTGGGCGAGACCATGGGCATGAGCGCGGTCGCCAATCTGGCGTGGGCGAGCACCATGATCGCGCGGAATGAGATCGCCAAAGCGACGACCAAGTCCGGAGTCGGCGTCGAGCCCTTCGGTCCGCGTCGAAACACACTAATGACGCACTGCGACGCCCATGCGGGTCAGCTCGTAGCCGTGCTGACGGAGGCCTCGTGAACCAGCCCATCGCCCTCGTGACCGGGGCCTCCCGCGGTATCGGCCGCGCCATCGCGGAGCAGCTCGCGCGTCGGGGTCTGCACGTCGCCATCAATTATCGCTCGAATCACGAGGCTGCCCGCGAGGTCGAGGCCAAGCTGCGGGCTGAGGGCCTCGCGTGCTCGCTGTGGCAGGCCGACGTCTCCGATCCCTCGGCGACCAAGCAAATGATGGCCGCGATCAAGTCCCAAATCGGGCCGATCGACGTGCTCGTCAACAACGCGGGGGTCCTCCACGAAGGCTTGTTCTTCTTTACCAAGCTCGACCAGTTCTGGGAGGTCATGCACACCAACCTGGGGGGGACCGTGAATTGCTGCCGCTATGCGGTGCCGATGCTGGGGCGCAAAAAGGCCGGTCGGATCATCAACATGGCTTCGATCGCCGCAATGCACGGGAGCGTCGGGCTGTCCGCCTACGCGAGCTCGAAGGCGGCGATCGTGGGGCTCTCGAAGGTGCTCGCGCGCGAGCTCGCCAGCTCGGGCGTCTGCGTCAATGTCGTGGCGCCCGGCCTGGTCGAGAGCGACATGACCGATTCGCTGGCCGACCCGCAGGTCCACGCACGCTCGCTCGCCCTCCAGCCGGTCGCGCGAATGGGCAAGCCGAGCGAGATTGCGGACGTCGTCACCTTCCTCGCCTGTGACGCGCCCGCTTACCTGACCGGTGAGGTCATCCGCGTCGACGGCGGGTCGATGATCAGCTGAGGCCTCCATGCGCGTCGTCATCTCTGGTTTGTCCGTTTGGACCTGCTTCGGTCGGGGTCCGGCCGCGATCCTCGCGGCGATGCGCAGCGGCGCTCGCTACTTCGAGCCGGTCGCGATTCCGTGGGTCGAGGATCCCTGGTTCAAGACCAAGCGGGGAATGCAGATCGCGATTCCACCGACGATCGAGTCGAGCTGGTCCGGGCGCGCGCGCCCAATTACTCCCTTTGAATGGCCCTTGCGATTCGCCGTCGAGACCGCGCTCGACGCGGTCGGCGACGCGAGCCGCGTCGTCGAGCGACACGCTGGCGATCGCATCGCGGTCTGCAGTGGAACTTCGCACGGCTCGAACCACGGCCTGCTCGAGTATCTGCGCCAGGAACACGAGGGACTCGACGCCGATCCAGCGTTGCTCGCGGACCTGCCTTCGATTGTCGCCGCTCGGATCGCCGAGGCGGTCGGGGCGAGCGGTCCGACCCTGACCATCAACACCGCGTGCTCGGCGGGCCTCAACGCGATCGGGCAGGGGATGCGGATGCTCGAGTCCGGCCGAGCGGATTGCGTGATCGCGGGCGGCCACGACACCTTCTCGCTGCTGAGCTTCGCCGGGTTCACCAGCCTCAAGGCGCTCGATCCCGGTGGTACGCGGCCCTTCGATCGCGAGCGTGCCGGCCTCTCGCTCGGCGACGGAGCGGCCTATGTCGTGCTCGAGCGCGAGGACGCTGTGGCGGCGCGCGGAGGCAGGGCCCGAGCGGTGCTCGGCGGTTATGGCTATGTCGGGGAGGCCTATCATCCTACCGCGCCGGATCCCGAGGGGCTCGGCGTCGAGGCGGCGATGCAGGCTGCGCTCGGCGAGGTCGCGCGAGCCGAGCGGCTCGCGTTCGTGTCCGCGCACGGCACTGGCACGCCGGCCAACGACGAAGCAGAGCTCCGCGCGATCGAGCGGGTGGCGGCGGCCGTGCGCGTGGCCGAGCCCGTCGACGTAGTCTCGCTCAAGAGTCAGACCGGTCACAGCCTCGGCGCGGCCGGTGCGGTGCAAGTGGTCGCGGCGATCCTCGCGATGGAGCGCGACCTGGTACCGGCCAACGCGACCCTGAGCGACAGCGTGGCTCATGGCGAGCGTGTTCGTCTGCCCAAGACCCCCTACGAGCGACGCATCCCGCTGGCCGTCTGCAACTCGCTCGGCTTCGGCGGCAGCGTGGCCTCGCTCGCCCTCGTTCACCCGCAACAAGAGCAATGACACAATCGATCGACATTGAAAGCGTCTCGCGTCGCATCGCCGAAATCATCGTCGAGCGGCTCGAGTTGGAGGATTTCACCGCCGACACTCTGCCGCGCGATGCGATCTTGTTCGCGCCGCAGGAGGGGGGCGGCCTCGACCTCGACTCGATCGCTTCGCTCGAGATCGTCGCGGCGCTCTCGGACGAGTACGGGCTCGACTTCGACGATGTCGATCGTGAGCACTTCATGAGCGTCAACACGCTGGCGGCCTACGTCGTCAAAGAGCTGGCGTCGAAATGAAGCTCGAGATGCACGGCCACGCCAACCTGCTGGTCTACGGCCAGGGGGCTGGGATCTTGTTCGATCCGCTCTTCTACGGCGAGCACCACGAGGGCGTGTACGACGTCTATCCGCCCCGCAGCTTCGATCTCGACAAGATCGGGCGCTTCGACGCGGTCGTCATTTCGCACGCACACGCCGATCACTTCGACCCGTCCAGCGTGGCTCTGCTGCCGCGCAAGGTCCCGATCATCACGGCGGGCGATCCCGACATCACCTCGAGCCTGCGCGGGCTCGGCTTTCATCAGGTGATACGGGCCGAGAGCTTCGCCCCGATTCGCGTCGGTGGCGTCGAGGTGATCCCCACGCCGGCGGCCGCGGGCGCGCTCGAGCACGGGTTCGTGCTGCGCGACCAGGAGACCACCGTCTGGAACATGATCGACACGTTCCCGAGCGCAGCCGCGATCGAGCAGGTGCTCGATGCATACGGGCCGATCGATCTGCTGGTAGCGCCCTGGCAGCCGCTGCACGACGCGGCGGTGTCGACCGGTGGGGGGCCCGCTTTCCCGCACGGGATGTATAGCCGCATCCTGACCACGATCGCGCGAATCAACCCTCGTGTGCTGGTTCCGGGCGCGTGTGGGTTCTGGGCGGTTGGCCCTGCGGCGTGGACCAACAAGCTGCTCTTTCCGCTCACCCGCGAGCGATTTCAGCGCGACTTGGCCAAGCTCGACCCGAAGTTGGCGGAGCGCGTGTCGATCCTCGAGCCTGGTGAATCGCTGACCCTAACGCCCCGCGGGATCGCGCACGAGCAGGGGCTGATCGCGTGTGTGACGCGTACTGGCGATTACGATTGGCGTGATCGCGCCTTTCGTCCGCTCGATGTGCTCGGCCCTCCGGTCACCGAGCACCGCGGCGAGGCGGCCTCGCTGGCCGAGTGTGGCGAAGCTGTCCGCGGGCTCTTCGAGGCGGCCTTGCCGGAGTTCGTGGCCGAGCACGAGCGCGCGTTCGAATGGCATCGGCGCTGGTGCCCGGTCTACCAGTACGAGGTCGTCTTTCACGAAGGCGCGCGCCAGTATTGGACGCTTCGTTTCGGCCCCGAGGGGCTCGCCGTGCAGGTGGGTGAGGATCCCCTGCGCACGGCGTTCGTCGTGCTGACCGCCGGTCTGCTGATTGGTCTGATCGCGGGCACGGTGTCGTGGGGCTACGCGGAGATGAGCGGTGAGCTGCGGCGCTTCGACTTCAGCTATCACGTCGACGAGCGTGGACTCCACGTGCCCCACACGGTCGGGCTGACCGACCCGCTCACCGTGATGCTCGGCAGCTCCGCCGAGCAAGAATACTTCCGGGCCAATGTCATCGAGGCTCTCGACGAGCGCTATCGAGAAGCCGTGCGTGCTGCGGGCTGGGATCCCGACGAGATCCTTCATACGAATCAAGGCTCGCCGGGCGTGCCCCAATTGGCCCCCATCGATCCGACGGCGATCGCCCAGTCGGTGATGCAGCAGATTAAATTGGTTTCGCTTAATTCGAAGCAAGCCGTTCCATACGGTGCACCCAAGGAACCATCCGAACATGAAGAACACAACGCGTCGTAATCTGCTGAAGTCGCTCGGGGCCGGGGCTGCTGCCCTCGCTGCCCTCACCGTCGCGGGCACGCCCGGTAGCGCCAAGGCTGAGCTGATCCCCATCGATCCCAACCGCACCGTCGTGGTGCCAATCCAGTCGAACTCGCTCCAGGTCGCGGTTCAGATCACGAAGGAAGGCTTCGTGGTGGACGCGAAGCCCAGCGACGAGCCCAAGGTCGGCATTACCAAGGACGAGACGACCCTGCTCCTCGGCGTCTACTTCGACAAGGACAACCTCGCCATCACCGGTCTGGACTCGGTCCTCAACCGCGCGAAGGAAGGCCGTTGCATCATCAGCGACAACAACGTCGAGCTCTCCCGCTTCTGACGATCGCTGTCCGATCGAGTGGGGCGAGTCTTGAACACTGATCCCAAGCTCAAGCTCAGTCCCCACTTCGAACGCGTGCCCGGCTCGGGCCGGCACGCGTTCGTGCGCTCGCGGCCTGATCGAGTGTTCGCGCTGACCGACGATACGTTCGCGCTGCTGCAGGCGTTCTCGACGGCCAAGGCGCTCGTCGAGGTGCTGCCGAACGCGAGCGTGGAGCAGCGCGAGGTGGTTGCGATGCTCGTCGAGCTCGGCGTGTTGCTGCAGGCCGAGCAAGCCCCTGCGCCCTACGTGTGGGCGCCGCCACGCGATCCGATCTTCGGGCTGTCGCTGTGGCCGAATGTCTCGCGTGGAGAGCGTCGCCCGATCGTTGTTCTGGGCGCCCGCTATGACGACGCGACCTTGTCGGTCTATCCACGCGGCGCGCGGGACGGGCCCGCGGCGCTGCGGGCAGCCTCGCTGAGCTTCCCGCTCGTGCCCAACGCGGCTGGCGTGGTCGGAGGCTTTCCGCGGGTCGAGCTCGACGACCGTGTGTTGGCCGGGGTGGCGATGGCCGATGGCGGCGACCTGGTCCCCGACCCGACCTGCCCGTGGTCGGCGTTCGCGGAGGGCTTGGAGCAGCGCATGGAATTGCTCGGCGCGACGGCCTCGTGCTTGCTGCTCGGGGGCGACCATAGCGTGTCGCTGCCAGCGATCCGGGCGCTCGGGCGACGGCACCAACGCATCGGGGTGCTGCACTTCGATGCCCACGGTGACTTCGGTGTCGACGTCGGACCGGTCACGGTCACGCACGCGAATGTCATGCGGCACGTGTTCGCGCTTCCCCACGTCACGCGCCTGGTTCAGGTTGGGGTGCGTGGGATTCAATCGTTGCCGAGCCAGCGCGAGGACTACCATCGCTTCACTCCGCAGGACCTGCGGCGTGATCTGGAGCGAGTGGTCGCCAGCCTCGACGCTGATCTGCCCTGGTACGTGAGCGTCGACATCGACGTGCTCGACCCATCGGTCGCGCCGGGGACTGGGGCGCTGGAGCCTGGTGGGCTGAGCTTTGCCGAGCTCTGCGAGGCGATTCGAGCTTGCACTGCAAATCGCCAGATCATCGGGGCTGATCTGGTCGAGGTTCAGCAGGTCCCGGGGGACCGCCTCACGGGCCGCGTGGGCGCGCACATCCTCATCGAGCTGGCCGCGGCGATCGATCATGAGTGAGCTTTCCAGCGCCCTGTCCTTCGAGCACCGCCGTCGCATCGAGACGCTCGCGGCAATTTGGCCGGTGAGCTCGACCCTCGGGCTCGCGCGTCCAGCCGTCTATGCGCTCGCCGAGCGAGTCGCATCGTTGCCGTTGGACTTTCTGCCCCGCTGGGCCGCGGTCGAGAGCTGGCCCCGGCTCGAGTGCGAAGGGCTGGACAAGCTCGACGCCGCCACGGCTGGGGGGCGTGGCGTCATCGTCGTCCCGGCGCACTTCGGCGCTTATCACTGGACAATGATCGCCCTGCTCCACGCCGGGCTGTCCGTTTCGCTGCTGGTCGACACGCGCAACCGGGACTTCTTCTCGGCGGATGTCCGTGAACGGATGCTGCCGATGTACTATGAGCGCGGGCTGTTTCACGAGCGCGGCTTTGGGGTCTTCGACGCGATCGACAGCGAGAGCCCGACCTCGCTCTGGCAGCTCAACAAGGCCGTCAAGGCCGGTCGCGCGGCGATCCTGTTCGTCGATGGCAACAGCGGCATCGACGGGCGGCTCGATCCGAAGGGGGCCGTGCGCGCGAGCTTGCTCGGTCGCGAGGTCTGGGTGCGTCCGGGCATCGCCGTGCTCGCCCAAACCGCCAAGGTGTCGATCGTCCCGGTTACCACCACTTTCGACCGGGAGCGCAACGTGGCCCGCTTCGTGTTCGAGGATCCGATCGAGCCGCTCGCGGACGAGTCGCGCACGGCTGGGCGCGAGCGGATCATGGCAGAGCTGTTCGCTTGGCTGGAGCGACAGATTCGTGCGCGCCCCGACGCGTGGGAGGAGTGGTGGCTGTTGCCCAATTGGTGGATCGAGGCACCTACCTCCGAGCCGCCGCGAGCTCCAACACCGAGCTCGCTCGAGCTACCCAGCTTGGTCGGGCGCCGCTTGCAGGTGGCCGACAGCTGCTTGTGGAGGATCGATCTCCCAGACGGGCCTGCGGTGTTCGACCTCGCGCGCGGGCAGGCGCGGACCCAGACCCCCGCGCTCGTGGACCTCTTCGAGCACGCCGAGCGTGGCACCAAGGTGCTCGCGTGGATGCGCGAGCAAGACGACGCCAGCGAGGCCAAGCAGCTGCTCGCGCGAGCGCTGGCCATGCGCTTGGTCGTGCTCTGACCGCTCGGTGCGGCCAGATCAGCGACTAGAATGCCGGATAGAGCACCTATGCGAGAGTATAGGATAGCTGGGGCAGTGGCGTTCTAAGTCTATGAAATGATTGGGATTGTGTTTCGCGTCGAGCTCGGAACGCCTCCTGCTATTGGCTCCGGCGTCGCCCCACGAGGGCCGCAGAGGAGCCTAGCCATGACCACCACGAAGTACGAAGTCGACAACATCGAGCAGGGTGTCCCCGTCAAGCGCTGGACCCGTGGCGTCCCGGTCGAGCAGGCCGCTCTGAACCAGCTCGCGAACGTCGCCCGCTTGCCCTTCATCCACAAGTGGGTCGCGGCGATGC
>CBFGLP010000202.1:0-1806 GCA_965649595.1 uncultured Myxococcales bacterium
GCTCGCACGACCCACACCCCGCAGGTGCTCGTCGCCGGAGCGGTGCCGAGCTCGCAGGGCGAGTGCTGACGCGAGCGCGAGCTGTCGCTCACCCCCTGTGGGTTTGGGTTGATGACCGTCACCAATGAGATCGAGGCCGAAGAGTTCGCAGCCCACCGCGCTATCGACATCGGCAGCGATCGCAGAGGTGGTAGGGATGCCGATCTCGAGGGCTTTTACTCGGCAGCCTCTGCGACGAGCGCGTGGGTCATCGGGGCCGCGCGGCATTGCCAGTTGAAGCTGCGCAATTGCCCGATCTCGCCGAACGTGTCCGTGCCGAGCGTCAGGTCGGCGGTCGCGGTCGCGAGCTGGGGATCGGGCGAGCCGGGGTTCAGCAGGCGATCCCACCACAGCGCGAGCGCGAGCACGTAGGCCGACTCGCCCCAGTGCTCGTCGTAATCGTCGACCTCCGAGGCGCCATCGAAGGCCATCCAATAGGTCGGCTTGCCCTCGCTGTCGAGGCCATGCAGGGCGATCGAGCGCCCCAACGAGATCAGCATGTCTGCTGCGTCGAGGTCGACGGAACCCTCGCGCTCGCGCGCCCAGGCGTCGATGCCCTCGGCCAGGATCGCGCTCATCCACGGGCTACAACCCCAGGTCCCAAAATCCTCACCGTGGGCGGTCGCCGAGTGCATGAAGCAGCGCTCGCCGAGCGGCGGCGCGCTGCCGTCAGAGGGATCGTTGGCGATCAGCTCGGCGTATGCGGCCGCGGCCTCGTCGGCGAGGCCGGCGAAATCGTCCGCCTGATCGTCGCTGACGATCTCGGCCCAGACGTAGCCAAGCAGCGCGAAGCCGGCGTTGCGCTCGGTCCAAAAGTCGTCGCCACCGGCGTAACCCGGGCTCGGCCACATCGAGGCGAGCCGCTCGCCGACGTCTTCGGCTCGCTCGCGGAAGCGATCATCGCCAGTCAGAAGGTAGTGAAACGCGAGCCCTTGCGTGTAGTGGTACTTGAGGTCGTCCTGCTTGGCGGGGACCGGGATCTGGACCTGGTCGCCGGTGCCGGTCATGCCCGCGAAGTAGATCGCGGTCTCGATGTACGCCGCCCGCAGGGTCTCGGCGTCACCCTGGCGGACGTGGCCGCGATAGAGCGCGGTCGGACGATCGTAGAGCCATACGTCCGCGCTCGCCTGCGCGGCCACGAACGCATCGAGCCCCCAGGTCTGATAGTCGCACAGGGTGGCCCAGGGATCGTCGGCGTCGCTCTCGAGATCGAGGGGCCCGAACACGCGGCTCGCCGACGACCAGGCCGGATCGATCAACGTCCACACGCGAGGCCCCTGGGTGCCGTCGGGCACCACGAGCGTGTCCTCGACTGGCACGAGGTCGAGCGCGCCGGCAGGCGCACCCGCGAGGTCGACGATCAATTCGCTGTTCGCGACATCGACGTCGAGCTGGATCTGCACGCTCCGCCAAGCCCCGGACGGCCAGCGCGAGAGCCCGCGCAGGGCAACCGGTTGGGGCACGTCGCCCACCAGCAGGGCGAGCTCGGGCGGGTCGGATGTCTCGGCTCCGTCGGGCAGCGGCAGGCCAAAGTTGATCCGCTGGGTGCCGACGATGCCCGGCTGGGGGACGAGCGTGATCTCGATCTGGGCGTCGCCATCACCATCGCCGGTCGAGTCGGCGTCGTCGGTCGAGTCGGCGTCGTCGGTCGAGTCGGCGTCGTCGGTCGAGTCGGCGTCGTCGGTCGAATCGGCGTCGTCGGTCGAGTCGGCGTCGTCGGTCGAGTCGGCGTCGTCGGTCGTACCGACCTCGTCGTCGGTCTCGCTC
>CBFGLP010000203.1:0-2270 GCA_965649595.1 uncultured Myxococcales bacterium
CGACGACGAGGGCCGGGCGCTGCTCAAGCACCTCGGCATGCCCTTCCGGCAGTGACAGGAGCGCGTGTACCATGTCCATGACCGATCCCATTGCCGACATGCTGACCCGCATCCGCAACGCCCTGAAGGCGGGTCATCGCAAGGTTGCCATCCCCGGCTCCAAGACCAAGCGTCGAATCGCCGAGATCCTCCAGCAGGAGGGCTTCATCGACGGATTCGAGTGGATCGAGGATGGCCGTCAAGGCCAGCTCGAGATCCAGCTCCGCTGGGTCGGTGAAACGCCGGCCATCGAGGGCATCTCTCGCATCAGCCGCCCGGGGCAGCGTCGCTACGCCGGTAGCAAGGAAATCCCCGAGGTCCGCAACGGCCTCGGCATCATGGTCATCAGCACTCCGCGCGGGATGATGACTGATCGGGCCGCTCGCAAGGCCGGCATCGGCGGCGAGCTCATCTGCAGCGTCTGGTAACCCGGACGAAGCCAAGGAAATCCGCCAATGTCTCGAATCGGCAATCTACCGATCAGCCTGCCCAAGGGGGTCAAGGTCCAGACCTCCGGCCGGACCATCGCGGTCGAAGGCCCCAAGGGCAAGCTCGCGTTCGACGTGCCCGAGCCAATCTCCTTCGCGATCGAGGGTGACCGTCTCACCTTCACTCGTCCGAACGACGAGCGCGAGGTCCGAGCCCTGCACGGCATGGCTCGCGCGATGACCAACAACATGGTCGTCGGCGTGTCCGAAGGCTTCAAGCGCTCGCTCGAGATCGTCGGCGTCGGTTACCGCGCCGCGGTCAAGGGCAAGTCCATCGACCTGACGCTCGGCTTCTCGCACCCGATCAGCTACCCGCTGCCCGATGGCGTGACCGCCGAGGTCGACAAGGACGGAAAGCTGCACCTCAGCAGCGCCGACAAGGCCCTGCTCGGCTCGGTCGCTGCGGACATCCGCCGCTTCCGTCCGCCGGAGCCCTACAAGGGCAAGGGCATCCGTTACCTCAACGAGCAGATCATCCGCAAAGAGGGCAAGGCTCGCGGCAAGAAGTAGCCCGGCCACCGACTCGCGGACCCGCCATGCAAACAGCCTGAGTGGCGGCATCGAGCCCCGGAGATCCCCATGTCCAGCAAGAACAAGATCGAGGCGCGAGCGCGCCGCAAAGCCAGCATCCGCAAGCGCATCAGCGGCACGGTCGAGCGCCCGCGCCTCACGGTGTTCCGCAGCAACAAGCACATCTACGCCCAGATCGTCGACGACTCCGTCTCGCGCTCGGTGCTGACCGTCTCGGATCTCCAGAAGAACCTGGCCGAGGAGCTGCAGAGCTGCGAGTCGAAGGTCGACCGGGCCAAGGTCGTCGGTCGTGCCGTCGCCAAGGCCTGCATCGACAAGGGCATCACCAAGGTCGTGTTCGACCGTAACGGCTACCTCTACCACGGGCGCGTCAGCGCCCTCGCCGAAGCCGCCCGCGAGGCCGGTCTCGAATTCTGACAACGGGAACGAACATGATCGACATCGAATCCCTGGGCGAACTCGTCGACCGCGTGGTCGACATCAATCGCGTGGCCAAGGTCGTCAAGGGCGGCCGGCGCTTCGCGTTCTCGGCCCTCGTGGTGGTCGGCAACGAGAACGGCTGGGTCGGAGTCGGCTACGGCAAGGCCCGCGAGGTCCCCGAGGCCATCCGCAAGGCCAACGACATCGCCCGCAAGAACCTCTTCCAGGTCCCGCTGCAGGGCGCCACGATCCCCCACCGCGTCGTCGGTCACTTCGGTGCTGGCGAGGTGCTGCTGATGCCGGCTTCGCCCGGTACCGGCGTGATCGCGGGTGGCTCGGTTCGTGCGGTGCTCGAGTGCGCTGGCGTGCACGACGTGCTCAGCAAGTGCATCGGGACCAACAACCCGCTCAACGTCATTCACGCGACCGTCACTGCGCTCAAGAGCCTGCGTAGCCCCGAGCAGGTGGCGCGTCGGCGCGGGATGTCGGTCAGCGAGATGATGGAGGCCTGAGATGGCGCTCAAGCTCAAGGTCACGCTCGTTCGCAGCCCGATCGATCGTACGCAGAAACAAAAGGACACGGTTCGCGGGCTCGGCCTGCGCCGTCTCAACCAGTCCGCGGTGCTCGAGGACACGCCCGCAGTGCGCGGCATGATCCGCAAGGTTCAGCACCTCGTCACCGTCGAGCCGGCCGACTCCACGCCCGGTTGAAGGAGAGACTACGATGGGTACCGAACTTCATACGCTCAAGCCGCCGGCTGGCGCCCGCAAGAACCGCAAGCGGCTCGGTCG
>CBFGLP010000204.1:0-3725 GCA_965649595.1 uncultured Myxococcales bacterium
TCCTCGTAGCCGATCAGCCGGTGCTGGGCGACCTGATCCGCGTCGACCTCGACTTGGATCTTCACGTCCTTGGCGACCGTGTGGAGCGTCCCGCCGACCTCCTCGACCAGCACCTTGCGGGCCTCGGACTCGCCGTCGAGGTAGGCGTAGTTGCCGTTCCCATGATCGGCGACCTGCTCCATCATGTGGTCGTCGAGGTTGCCGCGCCCGACCCCGAGCACCGACAAAAACACGCCGGTCTCGCGCTTTTGCTCGATCAGCTTTACCAGCGCGTCGTGATCGCTGATGCCGACGTTGAAGTCGCCGTCGGTCGCGAGGATCACCCGGTTGATCCCGCCCTCGACGAAGTGCTGCTCGGCGAGCCGATAGGCCAGCTCGATCCCCTCGGCCCCGTTGGTGCTGCCGCCCGCCTCGAGCCGAGCGAGCGCCGCTCGGATCGCCGGCTTGTCCGAGCCCGAGGTCGGCGGCAGCACGGCCCCCGCGGCGCCGGCATACACGACGATCGACACGCGATCCTGCTCGCCGAGCTGATCGGTCAGCGCCGCGAGGCCGTGCTGGACGAGCCCCAGCCGATCCGCGCCTTGCATCGAGCCCGACACGTCGATCAGGAACACGAGGTTGCGCGGCGGCGTGGCCTCGGCCGCGGGCACGATGGCTTGCACGCCGACATGGACCAAGCGGTTACTCGGGTTCCAAGGACAAGGCCCGACCTCGGTGGTCAGCGAGAAGGGCGTATCCCCCGAGGGCATCGCGTAGTCGTAGTCGAAGTAGTTGATCAGCTCCTCGGTCCGGACCGCGTCGGCAGGCGGCAAGCGGTTGCGGTCGAGCAGGTAGCTGCGGACGTTCGAGTAGGACGCAGTGTCGACGTCGATCGAGAAGGTCGACTTGGGGTCGTCGCTCGTGTGGATGAATTGGCTGGGTGGGATGTGGGCGTAGCTCTCCGAGGCGTATCCGAGCCCGTCCGAGCCCGGCCCGCGGCCACCTCCGCCGCGACCGGTGCCGAGCAACCCGAGGCCACCAACGCCATAGGCGTGGCCCAGCTCGGCCCCCGTCAGGCTGCCCCACACGTTCGAGTCGTCGTTCCCGACCGCGAAGGCGCCCCCATGCGGCGACCCGAGGAAGTGGCCTTCCGACTGCTGCATCACGCCTTGGATTCCGGCGCTACGAGCCGCCTGCTCGGGATCGAAGTTGCGGGCCAGCTGCGGGGGCGGGGCGCTCCCCGGGCCTTTCATCGCGTACTGGCCGGGCTTCGAGTGGGAGGAGGGCTTGTCCTCGCGCTTCTCTTCGCGCTTGCCCGAGCTGCTCGACGCGTCGGCGACCATTCGATCTTCGTATGAACCGTCGAGCCCGAGCCGCTCGGCGTTGACGTAAATCCCTAGCCCGAGGAACGAGGCTCCGCTGATCAGGAGCAAGGGACGCCGCCAGCGGGATGTGGGCGGGAGTGGGGTGTCGGCGTCGGAGGGGCTGGGCAACACGTCGTCGAGGTCCATCGCTGGACGAGATGCGGGTGTGCAGCGAAGGTTCCATCGGAAATTGCACACGACTCGAAATCCCACAGAGCTACCGGGACGATCATTCCCGAATGTATCATGGCGACTCGCTAATCCATCAATGGCTGGTTCGATATCCATTCGCCTGCGCGGAGGTCTTAACCGCTATACTTCACCGGATGCGACGAAAGTGTCTGTTCGCGCTCTGCTCGGCGCTCGGCTGCGCGACCCCGCAGCCTCCGAACGCACCCACGTCGACGCCCGGGGGCGAGGTCACCCAACCGGATCCACCCGATCCCTGCGAGGCCGCGGTGGCATTCGAAACGGTTGCGAGCGACACCGAAGCCGCGCTGCAGGCCCACTCGAGCGATCGATACATCGAGCTGGCGACACACCTGCGCGACGCGGCCACTTGTGACGGAAGCGTCGAAGCGCAGTCCCGTCGCGGGCGCTTGCTCGCAGCCATGGGAGACGATCTGTTCGCGAGCGAGCCCGAGGCCGCGCGAGCCTTGTTTCGGGAAGGCTTCGAGGTCCTGTCTGCGCTCGCCGAGCAGCTCGACGATCCCGCAAAAGCAGCCGAGGCCGCGCGGCTTCAGTACGATTTACTCGATCGCGCCCTCTACCACGAACCCCACCAACCCCTCGCGCCCACGCGACGATCGTGCAAGGTGACCTCCGTGGGCGAGTGCCCCTATCTACCGAAGGACCAGCCGCCCAAGACCTACCCCTATAGCGAGGACGAGGCCGACGAGCTGCGGGCCTATGAAGTGTATACGCGCTTCGGTAACGACCCCGATCGGGTTCGAGACGCCCAATACATGCGCTTTAGGCTGCTCGCGGAGCACCGAGAGCTCGGCAGCGAGCTCGCCTCGCTCGAGGCATTCATCGAACAGCACGACGGGCATCCGCTCGCGGCCTGGGCGGCGTTCATGCTGCTCGACGAATTGGCGATCCGGGTAAGCGAGAGCGAGCAGCCGAGCGTGACCGACCTCGAGGCGATCGTCCGGTGGATCGAGCGGCTAGAGACGATGGCGCTATGGAAGCTCGAGAGCGCCAAAGACCTGCAGTACATGACGCCAACCCTCCGCGCCGGGGCGGTGTGGCGGCTCGCGCTCGAGGCCCGTGAACAAGGCCGCTACGGCGATTGTGCAGACCGATTTCTCGCGCTCTACGAGCAATACCCCAATCACGACCGCGCCGCCGAGCTGCTCTCGAACGCCAGCGCGTGCCTCGAAGCCGGGGGCCGGATCGACGAAGCCAACCGCGTACGCAAGCAACTACGCAAGCAGTTCCCCGACGCCGATGTCACGAAAGCACTCCCCTAATCGCCATTCGGTCATTCGCGCAATAACCAGCGCATCGTCTGACGCAGCGCCTGATCGAGCGGCACGCGAGGTGCCATCCCCAGCACCGCCCGAGCCCGGCTCACGTCCGCGCGGCTGTGCCGAATGTCGCCCGCCCGAAAGTCTCCATAGATCGGCACGAGCCCCCCGCACGGAGCCCCGAGCTCGATCATGCCCGCGTGGAGCAGCCGATAGAGCTCGTTGAGGGTCGTGCGTCCGCCGAGCCCGACATTGAACGCGCCGTCGCTCGGGTCGCCCGCCAGCTCCCGCTGCTCGACCGGCACCCGCTCGTGCAGGGTCGCCGCGAGCAGGTTCGCTTGGACGACCTCCTCGACCGGCACGAAGTCGCGCGTGTTCTCGCCGTCGCCGTTGATCACCGCCCGCTGGCCCGCGCCGAGCAGCGCCACCCACTTGGGGATCACTGCTGCGTACGCGCCCTCGGGATCCTGCCTGGCGCCGACGACGTTGAAGTAGCGCAGGCACGCGGTCGCTAGCCCGTGCGTGCGCGTCCACGCCTGAGCCATCAGCTCGTCGATCCGCTTGTGCGCGGCGTAAGGCGAGAGCGGGCGACCAACGAGGCCTTCGACCTGCAGACCCTCGGGGCCCTCGCCCGGGCGATCGCCGTAGACCGCCGACGACGAGGCCAGCACCACGCTGCGGACCCCCGCGCGGCGGGCCGCCTCGAGCACGTGGAAGGTGCCGTCGACGTTGACCGCGTGGGCCAGCTCGGGCTCGGCGATCGTGCGCGGGACCGAGGCCACGGCGGCCTCGTGCAGCACGTGATCGACCCCCTCGCAGGCAGCCTGCACGGCCTTCGCGTCACGGACGTCCTGCTCGCGCAGCTCGAAGCTCGCGCCCGAAGTTGCTGCACTTCGAGCGGCGTCGACGTTCT
>CBFGLP010000205.1:0-3783 GCA_965649595.1 uncultured Myxococcales bacterium
CACGCTCGGCAGCGAGGCTTCGCCTTCGCCACCACGCACGCGTGCCGTGAGCGTGTAGGTCCCGCTCTGGAGGTCGCGCAGCTCGAAGCTCCCGTCGACGTCGGTCATCCGCGGCGCGCAGCGCTGGCGGGGCAGCGCGCCAGGAGCGGGCGTGGTCGGCTCTGCGCAGACGAACGCGGTCGCTACGGGTCCTCCGCCATCGTCGACCACGGTCCCCGTGATCACGCCAGCTGCTGCGGCGACCACGAAGTCCTGCTCCGTGACATCGCCGGCGTCGACTCGCACGTCCGCGCGAGCGGCCTGACCGGCGGGCGTGGTCAGAGCCTGCCCAGTCGAGCTCATGACGTCGATCTGGAACTCGCCTGGGGGAAGCTGGCCAAAGTCGAAGCGACCCTCGGCGTCGACGATCGTCTCGCCCCGCCAGCGTCCGTTCGTGGCCCGGCGTTGGGCGAGCACCCGAGCCTCCGGGATCGGACCTCCGCCCGGCTCGAGCACGGTCCCGACGAGCGAGCCTCCCGATCGCAGCGGCAGCTCGAAGCTGCTCGTCGAGGGCACCTCCACCCGGATCGCTGCTTCGACGGGGAACCAACCCGGTGCGCTGGCGAGCGCGACGTAGTCTCCGTCCTGGAGCCCGGAGAGCTCGACACGACCCTCGCTATCGGCCATGGCGATCGCGGCCGGGGTCGTTCCATGCGCTGGGATCAGGGCGACCACTGCGTCGGGGATTGGGGCGCGATCCGACTCGGCGATCACTTGGCCTAGCGCGATCCGACCCTCGTCGACCTCGAGCAGGAGCTCCTCTCGATCGCCCGACGAGCCGCTGATGTCGATCGTCGGCTCATCACCGATCAGTCGATACCCCTCGCATCGTGCACCAACTCGGTACGTGCCCGCGACGGGGAGCGAGAGCTCGACGGCTCCTGCGGCGTCGGTCGTGGCGATGCGGACGTGCCCGGTGTTCTCCTCCACCAAGCTGATCGCCGCGCCGCTACAACCTTGCTGATCTCCAGCAGTCACGACGCGAATGCGCAGGCTAGTACCTCGATGCACGAGGATGTCGACGTCGTCGACGCGGCTGCCGAGCTCGACGACCACGCTGCCCTCGCTCGCGCCAAAACCCCACGGACCTTGGCTGGTGAGCTCGAACACCCCCGCCGGCAGGCCGGTGAGCTCGTAGCGGCCGTCCTCGTCGCTACTCGCGGTGAAGCGATCCACGTTGTCGCTTCGGTGCGCGATGCCGTCGTTGCCGAGTCGTGCGCTCACGAGCGCGTGGTCGAGCGGCTCACCGGACTCGGCGTCGAGCACTCGACCCGCGATGATCGACTCGGGCATCAAGGTCAGCGTGACTGGGCCGCTCGGGAGCACCAGCTGCTCGGTGGTCGCAGCATAGCCAGTCGCCGCGGCGCGGACCGAGACATGGCCCGGTGAAGCCCACGCCTCGAACCGACCTTCGCGGTCGGACAGCGTGGCCGCCAGTGATCCTCCGCTCGCGGCTTCGATGGTCACGAGCGCACCTTCGATGACTCCTCCGGTCGCGTCCTCGATGACCCCGCTCAGCTCGACCCCGCCGCGTCGCAAGGTCACGCGCACGAGCTCACCGCGCGGCTCCGCCGAGCCCGGCCGTGGGATGACCGTGGGTTGGAAGCCCTCTGCCGACACGGCGATGCGCCAGCGCTCGCCGGTCGGGAGCCGCAGCCCGTCGGCCACACCGGCGCTGTCAGTCGTGACACAGCGCTGATCCGCGACGCTGCGCTCCGCCACGACCAGGCATACGCGGGCCGCCTGGATCGGACGCGCGGAAGCATCGGCTACGGCCACGACGAGCGTACGACCCTCGGCAACTGGTGCCGCTTTGCTCGCCTGCACGCGAGCGTCGGCCGAGAGCTGCGTCTGCGCGAGCGGACTGTTCGGTTGCTCGCGCTCCGAGCCTTCCCCAATCAAGGCACGCAGGCCGAACACGAGCGCGAGCAGGAGCAACACGATCAGCGCCGAGCGTCGCATCGGGCTCGGCCCTTCGGCGTCTGGTGGATGTCTTCTGACCACGGCTCAGTCTAACTCCAAGCCGACGACGATAGCCCGCCTGCATCGAACGCCTGGCGGGCGACGAGCCTGGCAAAGGGCCCTTGGCGGGCGACGAGCCGCGCGTAGGTGCCTCGCTCGACCAATCGACCTTCATCGAGCACGAGGATCTGGTCGGCGTCGCGGATCGTGCTGAGCCGATGCGCGATCACCAGGGTCGTCCGATCACGGCGGATCCTGCCGAGCGCCGCTTGCACGAGCGCCTCGCTCTCCGCATCGAGCGCGCTGGTCGCCTCGTCGAGGACGAGCACCCTGGGATCGCTGAGCAAGGCTCGTGCGATGGCGATGCGCTGCCGCTGTCCGCCGCTCAGCTGGACGCCTCGCTCACCCACGCGAGTCTCGTATCCCTCGGGCAAGCCGCGTATGAACGCGTCGGCGTTGGCCAGCTTGGCCGCAGCGATGATCTCCTCATCGGTGGCGTCGAGGCGTCCGTAGCGGATGTTGTCGAGCACGCTGCACGAGAACAGAACAGGATCCTGGGCAACCCACGCCAATACACGGCGGAGATCGGCGGTGCGGAAGCCTCGGATGTCGTGGCCATCGAGCGTGATCCTGCCTTCGATCGGATCGTGAAAGCGGAACAGCAGACGTGCGAGCGTGGTCTTCCCTGCGCCGCTCGGCCCGACGACGGCGACCAGTCGACCGGGCTGGATCTCGAAGTCGACACAATCGATTGCGCGAGCCGAGCGGCGGTCGTAGGTAAACCCGACGCGCTCGAAGCGAATCGCGCCCTCGACTTCGCCGAGCGCGATGGGCCGCTCGGGCTCGGCGATCTCGGGCCGCGTGTCGAGGATCTCGAACACTCGGGTCGTCGCACCCAACGCCGCTTGCAGGTTCGTCCACAGGCCCACCAGCGCCTCCACGGCGTTGGCGACGAGCATTGTGTAGAGCATGAACCCGGTGAGCTCGCCGGGGCTGATCTCCCCCTTCACCACCATGAGCCCTCCCGAGTAGAAGATGGCGGCGATCGCCGAGAAGTTCATGAACGACGAGATTGAGACGAAGCAGGCCCCCGCGTGGATTCGCCGCCGGACGAGCTCGAACGAGCGCGCGATCGCGTCGGCGTAGCGGCCGAGCTCGTGTCGCTCCTGCGCGAACGCTTGCACGGTCTCGATCCCAGCGATGCCCTCTTGCAGCTCTCCGTTGGCGCACGCGAGCGCGTCTTGGCTCTCACGTGCCAAGCGGCGAATCCTGCCGCCGAACAAATGCGTGATTACGATGAGCGGTGGGATCACCGCGAGCATCAGGCTGGTCAGGCGAGCGCTCGTGTACATCAGCATGGCCACCCCACCCACCAACGTGATCGCGTTGCGGGCCGCGACCGAGAGATCGCTGGATACCGTTCGGTGGACCCGGCCCACGTCATCGGCCAAGCGAGACATCAGCTCGCCGGTCCGCGTGCGGTGAAAGAATGCGGGCGAGAGCGTCAGCAGGTGTGCGTACACCTCGACGCGGAGGTCGGCGACGACCCGCTCGCCGACCCACGTGACCAAGTAGTGGCGGCAGTACACGAACACCGCCTGCGCAGCGAAGACGCCGACCAGCGCGAGCGTGCTCGCTTCGAGAGCGTCGATGTCTCGAGCGGTGAACGCCGCGTCGATGATGTCGCCGAAGTAGGCGGGATAGACCAATCCGAGCACCGCCGCGCAGGTGAGGCTGAGCAGCGCGAGCAACGCTCGGCGACGATGGGGCCACACGTGCGCG
>CBFGLP010000206.1:0-8800 GCA_965649595.1 uncultured Myxococcales bacterium
TAGTGAATGTTGCCGGTGTCCGGGCACTTCGTCACCTGCCAGCTCATCAGCCGCGGGTACTCGCCCTCGTCGAGCAGCGCGAACGCCTCCGGACTCACGTCGACGCTGTTGGGCGTGGTCGCGCCATAGGTGATCACGCGAGTGATCAGCGTGTTTCCGTTCTCGGCGTCGATTCGAATGCACGCGTCGCAGAGCTCCCCGTTGCCGCTGTGGCTGTACTCGACGCCGGCCAGGTATACGCCCTCGAGCTGCTGAATCAGCTCGGGATAGGGTCCGCACGCGTTGGTATATTCGGTCTGCGCCCAGTCGACCGGGCCGAGGTGGTACTCGCCGCCCCCGAAGACATCGCCATACGAGGCCTCGCCGCCCTCGCTCGGCCCGTCTGCACCATCGCCGACGTCGTCCGCGGAGTCGCCGGTGTCATCGGAGCCAGAGTCGCCTGCGCAGGCCGACAGGGCAATCATGAGCGGGAGCGCGAGCAGGAGCCGAGGGGCGAGCGAGGACATTGGGCGAGCATAACAGCCCGGTTGAGGCGCGACACGACGGCTCGCTCGGGCTTTTGCCGAGGGTTCCAGGCCTCGCTGTCGCCGAAGATCACCCAAACACCAGCCGCCGCGCCGCCCCCCGAGCTGGCAGCCCAATCGCCGCATCCAACACCGCTTCGACGCGATCCGCCACTCCCGCGACCACCGACTCCCGCATCCAGTCCCGCGAGCAGCAGAAGTTCATCTCCAGCACCCCGCGAAAGCTCTGCACGCCCAGCACGAAGTCGACGTTGGGGATCATCGCAAAGAACCCGAACGACTCCACCTCGACCCCCGCCGCCCGATGTGGCAGCGACACCTGCCCGAGGTTGCTGACCACCATCATCCCGTCGAGCACCAGGCGCATGACCCGGTCGTAGCTGCTCGCCAGCATCGTTCCCTCGGTAAATTCCATCGTGTCGAGCAAGCGCCGCATCCCAGCCAGCGCTGGCATGCTCCGATACGCCCGCACGATCCGTCGCATCCGCGCCGCGAGCCCCCAAAACTCCGGCTTTGGCCCGATCGGGTGATACGAGGTCGGCGCCCACGCGAAGATCCCGAAGTCGTCACCGACCGAGGGGCTCAGCAGCGCCCGAATGTCGATTGGCGTGATGCAGCCAATCATCGCCTTGGCGTCCTCTCGCTCGACGGTCGCGAGCGCGTGGGCGCACGCGACCACCAGCGCCGAGAGCACCGTATTGTCCCGCGCTCGGCAGACCTCGACGAGCGCCGCCGTCCGGCTCGCGTCGATGCGTCGGTGCACGAAGTCGATCGGCGCGCGCCCGAGCTTCGGCTCGCCGGCAAGGCCCAGCGCGTCGACGCCAGCTCGCTCGACTCGGCCAATCAGCGACTTGGTCCGCTCCGCCCACAGCCCGCGCACCGCGTCGGGCAAGCGAAGATCCCAGGCGCTCGTGGGCAGGTAGTCGTCGAAGCAGGTCCGCTCGCGCAGCGGGACCAAGCGCAGCTGTGGTTCGTCGATCACCCGCAGCACGTCGCGCAGCACGAACAGGCCCGAGCGGCCGTCGGCGTTGACGTGATCGGTCGTGCAGATCAGCTCGCAGGCGTGCTCGTCGCGAACCAACACGAAGCGGATCAGCGGCCCCTTCTCGATGTCGAGCGGCGTATTGAGCTCGTCACGAACGACCTCGCGCCAGTGATCGTCGCAGCTGCGCTCGACGACGCGCACCGAAACCGGTCCGACGTCGCGGTCCGAGAACCAGGGCGTGGCCTCACGGACCATGCGAACCTGCAAGGCCGGATGTCGAGCTTGAACCTTTCGCACGGCGTGCATCACCGTTTCGACCGAGAGCGTGCCCTTGCACCTGACCATCACGACCGGGTTCATGACGACCCGCTCGGCCATGGTCAGGAACACCCGCTCGGTGGTGGTCAGGTATCGGTTCAAGCCGGAGCCTCGTGGGTTTATACTCGCGGCGCCCAGCGATGCCAATCGACAACCAAGCGTTTGCGTTGCCCGACACGAGCCAGCTCTTGGCTTTTCTCGCCAGCTGCCCGGGCTTGCATGGATTGCCGACGGTCGAGCTGCAGCTGCTCGCGAGCGAGCTTCGACTGATCCGTTACGAGGACGGCCACCGCTTCTTCGCCGACGAGGTCCCCGATCGCAGCGCCCCGCTGCGGATCATCGTGCACGGTCGCGCGACTTGGGATCCGACCCAGAGCAACGAGCAAAAGGGCGCGTGGATGCTCAGCCCCGGCTCGTTGTTCGGGCTCGAAGCGATCAACGACTGGGCGAGCGAGCACGAGCTCGATCGCCCGTGTATGTGGTCGAGAAGGGAGATTCCACGGGTCCGCTGTCAGGCGATCGGCGTGACCTGGGTGCTCGAGCTGGCGCCGGATCGCTTCGACGCGGTGCTCATGCCCGAGGCTGGACGCCCGCTGCTCGATCGGCTCTTGTGCCTGTGCGTGACGACCGTGTTCGCGCCCGAGGTGGTCGCGACCATGCGCAAGAGCCCGCAGTTCTCCCGCGTGCAGGCGACCGACCTCTACCGCCTGCTCGAGAGCACGCCGGTCACGACATGGTCGACTCAGCAAGCCAAGCCGCTCCAGCTCGACCTCGAGCAGATCGAGCAGAAACAGCCGCCCCCAGGTCCGCAAGCGCTCTACTACGTGATCCGTGGTGAGATGCAGGTCGCGCTCGACGACCAAGTCACCACGCTCACGGCGGGCGAGATGGATGGCCCCGACCTGTTCGCGCCGCCGAGCGAGACCGCCAAGATCGCCTGGCCGACCGCGCTCAGCGAGACCTGCGTGGCCGTGATGATCACCCGCGACGCGCTCGAGCGGATGATCCGACGCAACCCCGGGTTCGCCCGCTCGCTCGGACCGCTCGACCAAGCCAAGAAGGCGGCGCCATGAACTACGACATGTACCCGCTGGTCACGCGAGCGACCATGACGATGGTGCTGGCCGACGTCGCCGTCGATCGCACCAACTTGCCGCTCGCGAGCGTGGTCGAGCAGCTCGCCGCGACGATCCGGACCGAGCTCGATGATCTCGTCTGGGTCCTTCACGTCGTGTGGGACGACGGCACGCTGCCGCCCCCGAGCTCGCCACCAACTCAGATTCGCGTGCCGCTGTCGGCGGACGTGACCACCACCGTACATGCTGCGCTCGACCTGTTCTGCGCCGATTGGGGCATCGCGTTCGATCAGGTCTTGATCGAGGCGAGCGCGCTCGATCCGAGCGGCCTGCGCAACGCCGAGCTGTGGATGGCGATGGTCGGGCTGCCCTGCTCGACCTGCATCGATTACATCGTCGACGACCCGGAGCAGTGGAACACCCTGCCGGTGACGCTCGGCTTGCTGCCGCTGGTCCCCACCCAGCCGATCGCGCTGCTCGGGCCGATGCCCGAGGCCCACGTGATCCGCAACTTGCTGATCGAGCTGATCGGGATCCTCAGCTCGTCCAACCCGCTGCAGAAGCTCCAGCTCTTCGTCGACGACGCGATCGCCAACCAGCTGCCGCAAAAGTGGCTCGAGCGCTGGGTGGCCGTCGTCTCGCAGATGTACGGCTACACCAACTTCAAGCCGCCGGCCTGGCCGCTCGACGCGGTTCGGCTGCGCTTCGAGGACGACCCGACGGCGCTGCCGCTCGTCGAGACCAACGAGCAGAGCTACAGTCGCTGGGGGCGGGCCGTGACCAAGCGGCGAGTCGGCGTGTCGATCGGCGGGGCCGGGGCCCAGTCCTATGTCGGCATCCCCTTCATTCAGCAATTGATCGACGCCGGCGTCCCGATCGACATCATGTCGGGCTCGAGCACCGGCGCGTTCATTGCGGCCTTCTATGCGGCGCTCGGCGACAAGGGCCTGCTCCGCATGCTGCTCAACAACAACACGATCGGCTGGGGGGTCTTCTTCGCGCTGGTCAACAACATGCCGCTGACCTGGTGGCTCGCCTGGGCGACCGACTTCATCGATCTCGGCGACCTCGCGCAGCCGACGATCGCGGTGGCGAGCGCCGCCGACTCGGGCGACGCGGTCCACATGACCTCCGGCTTGGCCGGCAAGAGCCTGATGGCGAGCGGCTCGATGCCGCCCTTCGTGGCCACCTATATTGGCAACACCCGCATGCTCGACGGCGGCCTCACGCAGGACGTGCCGACGGCGGTGCTCGGGTCCGCGGGCGCGAGCCTGATCGTCGCCGCGCAGTCGATCCCCAAGGTCATGGGGCTGCCGCAGCTGCCCAACAGCGTGCCGGTGCCCTACTTGACCAAGTGGGCGGTCACGCTCAACCCCTTCGTCCGCTCGCTCGACTACTACCGCGGCTTCATCATGCTCTTTCGCCAGGCCGCGTTCTCGCAAGAGCAGTACGCCCAGGTGTTCTACAACGCGACCACGCAGCTCTCGAGCGCGGGCACCTGGTTCGCGGGCCGACGGATCGCCCAGGAGGCCGCCGGGTCGGCCGCGCTGCAGGACGCGATCATCGAGGCCAAGGCGTATTGGCAGCAGCTGCTCGAGGACGCGCCAGGTCGCGTGCGGATCAACCTCGCGACCGGGGTCGTCGAGATGGGGCCCGCGGTCGACGTCGGGTTCGCGTTCGACACCGGCAACAACCGCTGGCGGTTGAGCGGTGACGCCGAGCAGGTGCTCGCCGAGGTCGGCAAGTTCGTGGCGAGCTTCGCGACCGCGCTGGCGGTCGACATCGTCGACCCACCGACCGCGCCCGGCCTGCTCGCCCAGTTCGAAGATCTGATCCGCAACGCCTCGGGCCTGATCGCGCCGGGTCAGACGATCTTCTCGACCAGCACCATGATTCCCCCGAGCGACACCACCTTCACGCTAACGATCGTGCCCTGAGACTCCGCCATGGCCAATGCACAGGTTCAACAGATCTTCCAGTTGTTCGCTTCGAGCCCGCTCGCCGACCCCACGCAGACGCTCGAGCAGATGCGAGCCAACCTCGACGGGCTTGCTGGCATGTTCCCGCCGCTCCCGGGGATCAGCATCGAGCGGGTCGCCGACCGACCCAGGCGCACGCAGTGGACCCGCCCCGAGGGCGCCGATTCGGATCGCGTCGTCCTGTTCATGCACGGTGGTGGCTACATGGTCGGCTCCGTCGACTCATATCGTGACCTCACCGGACGACTCGCACTCGCGGCCAACGCCGCGGTGCTGAGCTTCGACTACCGCCTCGCGCCCGAGAACCCATTCCCGGCGGCGCTCGAGGACGCGCTCGACACCTATCGCTGGCTGGTGAGCAGCGGCCATGAGCCCAGCAAGATCTCGTTCGTCGGCGACTCGGCGGGCGGTGGGCTGTGCCTCGCAACGGCCATTGCGTTGCGCGACGCTGGTGACGTGCAGGGGCCTGGCGCGATCGCGGTGATCTCTCCTTGGGTCGACCTCTTGTTCGAGTCGCCCTCGCTGGTCACCGTCGACGACCCGCTTTTTCAGCTGGGCCCCGTGCGGATCATGGCGATGTCCTACCTGCAAGGGCAGGACCCCCGCAATCCGCTGATCTCGCCGCTCTACGCCGATCTCGGCAAGCTGCCGCCGACGCTCGTGCAGGTCGGCGGCGCCGAGGGTCTGCGCGATGACGGTGTGCGCTTCACCGAGCGAGCCAGCGAGGTGGGTGCCGACGTCACGCTCGAGGTCTGGGACGACATGTTCCACGCTTGGCCGATCTGGGCAGCCATGCTCGACGACGGTCAGCGAGCGATCGAGCGGATCGGTGAGTTCGTCCGCGCACGGACCTAGCCCGATCAGCGCACCAGCACCACGCGCAAGCGCGCGAGCCCGCTGCGGACGCGGTCGAGCGCTCGCTCGGCCTCGTCCATCGGGATGCGC
Source organism: uncultured Myxococcales bacterium (assembly GCA_965649595.1). GTDB lineage: Bacteria > Myxococcota_A > Polyangia > Nannocystales > Nannocystaceae > Plesiocystis. Next base: position 5,828 of record CBFGLP010000206.1, read on the forward strand.
TCGATGATCGGCACCACGCGATGCTGGGCCGCGAAGTCGAGCATCTCCCGCATCACCGCTCGGCTGGCGACCACGCTCCCGCTGATGCTCCGCTCGCCGTCGACGAGCAGGCCGATCGGGACCGCCAGCCGCTCCGAGGGGATGCCCAAGAAGCAGAGCGTCCCGCTCGGCCGCAGCGCCTGCACGTAGCGGGTCCAGTCGAGGTTGGTGTGAACGGTGGACAGGATCAGGTCGTGGCGACCTCGCTCGCCCGCCAGCGCCTTGCGATCGATCGAGTCGACCACCCGCGCCGCGCCCAGCTCGAGCGCGAGCGCCTGCTTGTCTGCGCTGCTCGAGAACACCGTGACCTCGGCGCCTATGATCCGGGCGAACATGACCGCCAGGTGACCGAGGCCGCCGAGACCGATCACCCCGACGCGGGCGCCTGGTCCAACTCGGTGGCGACGCAGCGGGGCGAACACCGTTGCGCCCGCGCAGAGCAGTGGGGCTGCGTGCTCCGACGCGATCGCGTCAGGGATCGGATACGCAAAGCGGGCATCGACCCGCACGCGGTCAGCAAACCCGCCCGTACGGCCGACACAAGTCGCCTGCTGCTCCGGACACAGGTTCTCGCGCCCGCTCGTACACTCGGGGCACACGCCACACGAGCTCGCCTGCCAGCCGATCCCGACGCGTGTCCCGATCGCGAGCTCGTGCACCCGCGCGCCGCGGGCACGCACCTCACCGATGATCTCGTGCCCGGGGACCAGCGGGTACGTGCCATGACCCCAATCGTCGTCGACCAGGTGCACGTCGCTGCGACACACGCCGCAGTGCGAGACCTGGACGTCGACCTCGAATTCGCCGAGCTCCCCGAAGGTGACTCGATGGCGGCACAAGGCGCCGCTCGGCTGCAATGCAGCCCATGCGTCGATCTCGCTCACTCGCTCCGAGCGCGGAACCTAGGAGAAGCGATCGTGCTTGTCAACGAAGCCGGCCCGGCTCCCGATCGCAGATTCGGCGATCGACCGACGCAATGAACAGAGCGACACTCCGCGAGTGAGCCCGACCGTGATCGGCCTGCTCGGTGGCCTCGCGGCCGCGCTCTGCTTCGGTGTCGGCGACTTCATGGTCCAGTCGCTCACGCACGAGCGCGGCTGGTTGCCGGCCGTGCTCGGCGTGCAGATCGTCAGCGCGATCACCTTGATCCTCACCGCGCTGGCCTGGCATGGGCCCTTGGCAGTCGCCGAGGTCGACTGGATCGTGCTCGCGCTCGGCTCGGTCAACACGCTAGCGATCATCGCCCTCTATCGCGCCTTCGAGGTCGGCAAGCTCTCGTTGGTGTCGCCGATCGCCGGCTCGATGGGCGCTTTCACCTTGATGTTCGCTTGGATCGCTGGCCTCCAGCCGCCCGCGATCGTGCTGCCTGGCCTCGCCGCCGTGCTGGTCGGCATCGTGCTCTCGAGCCTCGCGCAGGGCCACACGAGCGCCGCGAGCCCGGCCAAGCTCCAGCGCTCGCTCGGGGTCGGCTGGGCCCTGCTGTCTGCGCTCGGCTTTGGCTGGGTGTTCTTCCGCTTGGCCGATCTCGCCGACGCGGTCGGTACGGCCTGGTCGATCGTCGGGCTGCGCCTGGTCGCAATCGTCCTGCTCGTACCGCTCGCCCGAGTCATGCGCACCAGCCTCGCGCCCGACTCCAGCAAGCCTCGGCCCTCGCGCGCCCGCCTGCTCGCCGTCGCCGTGCTCGATGGTGCAGGCCTGATCGCGCTCGCTCTAGGGAGCCTGCATGGCTCCGTCGCGATCGCGGCCGTGCTCGCCTCGGCGTTCCCGGTCGTGACCATCTTGCTCGCGCGCGTGCGTCTGCACGAGCGGCTCGCCTGGTGGCAATGGATCGGTGTCGCCGCGATCCTGTTCGGCGTCATCTGGATCAGCGCTTGGCGGACATGACCGGCAGCGATATCGGTGAGCCGGATCGCGCTCGGCCAACCCAGGCAAACCCACGCTTGCGGGCCCACGACGGGCCGCTCTAGCCTCCTTCCATGCGCTGCCTTGGACTCGTCGCTGCCCTGACGCTCTCGTCGCTGCCGCTCGCCGTCCTCACCTCATATCCGAGCGAGGTGATCGCCGCAGAGAAGGACAAGAAGGCCCCCGACTCCGCCTTCGTCAAGGTCACGCTCACCAAGGGCGACCAGAAGCTCGTCCACCCTGGCTTTCGCCTCGTCGAGCAGGAGGAGGGCGTGTTCGTGATCGAGCTCGACGACAAGAGCCACGAGATCACCGTCGTGCTGCACGACGTCGCCGACACCAAGTTCAAGATCCACGTCGACTACAGCATCGACGGCGCGTCGCAGCTCAGCCGGGATCTCGAGGCCGAGGTCGGCAAGCCCGTCCAGCTCGACAAGGGCGAGACCAAGCTGGCGATCTCGCTCGACCCTCGCGGCGACCAGGACAAGTCGCGCAAGGACGAGGACAAGCTCGACAAGCCCAAGGGAGATGATCCGCTCGGCGACATGTGATCCGCGGCGGGCTCGAGGCGCGGCCAAGCTCCTGCACGCCGAGTGCGAGCGTGGCGCATTTCGGCTCGCAGGATGTCAGACGGCGTTCGGCTCGTTTGGGCCCCGCAAACGCTCGCCTCGTTGAGCGCGACGGAAGGTCTGCCAATGGATGCCCGTGGCACGACCTTCTTCCCCGCGTGTTTTCGTCCTGCTCGTCCCGCTCGTGAGCTTGGTGGCGAGCTGTACCAGCGACCTCCCGGCCGCCGACGACACCGACGAGCTCGGCGACGAATCGGCCGAAAGTGACGGCTCTGAAGCGCCCGATACCGGTGAGGACGACTCCGACACTGGAGTCCCGGCAGATACCGACAGTTGTAGCTACACGAGCCCCTTCACGCAGGGCGCCGAATGCCGCGATTACGTCGGCGCGGGCTGGACCGAGGCCGACATTCAGTCCAATTGCGACAGCGTCTCGGGCGAGGTTTCGTTTGGCAAGGCCTGC
>CBFGLP010000207.1:0-3844 GCA_965649595.1 uncultured Myxococcales bacterium
CACCCCATGCTCGGCACCTGCCGCTCGCTCGGCTTCTCCCCACCCAGCACCGCATCGATCGCCGCCCGCAGGTCCTTCCCTGTCACCGGCACTGCGCTCCCCGGCCTGCTGTCATCCAGCTGCCCGCGGTACACCAGCCGCCGATCTCGATCGAACAAGAAGAAGTCCGGCGTGCAAGCAGCCTGGTAAGCCCGCGCCACCGCCTGGCTCTCGTCGTAGAGGTAGGGGAAGCCGTACCCACGCCCCTCGACCTCCTCGCGCATCTTCGCTGGGCTGTCCTCGGGGTAGGTGTCGGCGTCGTTGCTGTTGATCGCCACGATCGCGACCCCACGCGCCTGGTAGTCACGCCCGAGCCGCGCGAGCTCGTCGGCGACGTGCTTCACGTAGGGGCAGTGGTTGCAGATGAACATGACCAGCAGCGCCGGGGCATCGGCGAAGTCGTCGCGTGCCACGGTGCGACCATCCGTGGCGGGCAGGCGAAAGTCGGGAGCGGGCGAGCCGAGCGGGACCATGGTGGAAGGAGTCCGTGCCATCGCGGGCCGACCATAGCACCCGGATCCAGGCCCTCCAGGGCATCTTTGAGCTGAAATTCGCACCCAGAACATCTGCCTGGTCGCGCATGGAAAACTTTCGTGGTGCTCGCTCGTCGCACGGCACCGATGCTCGGCCGACTCGCCCGTCGACAGCTCCACCTCGCGCTGACCTTGCCGATGTTCATGGCGCTCGCCTGCACGGCTGCATGCAAGGTCAAGGACGTCTCCACCCGCGAGCACGGCGAGGTCGTCGAGGTCACGGTGCCCCAGCCCAGCGAGGCGCCCGCCGAAGCGCCGCCTCCGACCGAGACCGCGCCCGCCTCCGAGCCCACCTCCGAGCAGAGCCCCGAACCACCCGCCGAGCCCGACCCCTTCCCCGATCGCAACGAGGTCAGCGTCGCGGACCTCCTCACTGCCCTCGCCGATCAGGTCGAGCCGATCGCCGCCTCTCCGGAGGTCCGTGCCGACTACGAGGCTCTGCTCGAGCGCCACGAGCTGCCCGATGACGACGCGCTCTACCTCGACTACGTCCGCATCAAGCTCGCGTTCGAGGCCACCCGCGCGGGCGGCTGGTGGGGCATCGCCTGGCAGATCACCAACGAGCAGCCGCAGTCGGATCTGATCTGGTCGCAGTGGCGGGCGCTCGAGCCAGCCGCGCTCGAGCAGGGCCTGCCGACGATCACCGCGATCGCGGAGTGTGACGAGCTCTCTGCCCTGTTCGCGTTCATCGTGCACCGGATCGGCCTGTCCAAGCGCTCCGAGGCCGGGCTGCTCTGGCCGACCGGCAACCACACCGTCGCGGTCTGGACGATCGACCGCAAGTCCGAGCGCCCGACCCGGGTCGTCGTGCCGACCTCGCAGATCTTCCTCGACGACCAACAGAGCCTCGACACCACGGGCTTCAACCCGTGGAAGCAAAAAACCATCTACGACTACCGCCGCCAGGACGCGAAGCTGGACCTGACGCTGCCAGCCCCGCTCGCGCGGGAGTTCGTGCTCCAGGTTCAGCGCCATGGTCGACGCTCACAGGCTGATCTGCAGGCCCAGCGCAATCGGCGAGAGTTGGCCCAGGGCGAGGCGATAGCGGCCAATTGACCACCTGCAACGAAAACCCCGCGCGTGAGCAGGGTCGATCCGCGGGACATCGAGCCTCTCACTCGTGAGCAAGCGAACGACCTGACCCGCAAATCTCGCGGGGATCCAGCCTGTCCGCTCGCAGCGACCACGCGCGCTCGCGTGCGATCATCTCGAGGTCATGCAGCCGCCCGCGCTCCTGGCCTTGGCCGAAGACGAAGTCCCCAACTTCCAAGCGATCGCCCTCTCGCCGGGCGTCGGCTGGTTGTTCTTCGCGGCGCTCTTGGGCCTCGCGGCGTTCTTCCTGGCCCACCGCGAGAGCTGGCGGCGCTTTTGGCTACGGCTCGACGACCCGCGCCCGATGGCGGCGATGCGGATCGTGTTCGGCCTGTGCGCCCTGTGCAACGTCAACGAGCTGTCGGATCAGTTCATCTACCTGTTCACCGACGAAGGCATCTTCCCGACCGACGTCGCCCAGCACTTCCGAGCCAAGCAGCAGTTCGCGGGCTTCGGCGACGGGACGGCCGAGACCGAGCCGTGGGGGTTCTTCAGCTTCGGTGCGTTCCTCGAGTGGCTCAAGGGTCCCAACTGGTCGCTGCTGCTCTTCGATAGCTCGCCGAGCTTCTTCTACACCTACTTGATCGTGTTCGAGGTCGTGATGCTGATGTTCATCGTCGGCTTCCAGACCAAGTGGATCAAGTGGGTCGCGTGGTTCCTCTACATGGGGATCATCCTGCGCAACACCCTGTTCTGGGAGGCGACCGAGAACGTCTATCGGGTGTTCTTCTTCTACCTGCTGCTCTCGCGCTGCGGTGAGGCGTGGAGCGTCGACAACTGGCTGCGCTGTCGGAAGCTGCGCAAGCAAGGCCGGCTGAGCGAGCCCGGCAAGCCGGGCAACGGCGCCGGTGCGGTCGTCGATGGCAAGGTCTTCGAGCCGATCTACCGGCTGATTCCGGCGTGGCCGCGCATGCTGGTGGTCCTCAACGTCGCGACGCTCTACTGCGCGACCGGGACGCTCAAGAACGGGCCGGTGTGGAACGGGGGCGACGCGATGTACTACGCGTTCAACCTCGACCACTTCTATCGGCTGCCACCGCAGGCGCTCTCGTCGGCGTTCGGCACCACGCTGTTCAAGCTCAACACCTGGGTCACGCACTGGTGGGAGGCGCTGTTCCCCCTGGTCGTGCTCGGCCTCGTGCTGCGCTGGCATCGGCGCGAGAGCATCCCGCGACTGACCGGCCCGAAGCTGTGGATCGCCCGGCTCGGCCTGCTCGGCTTCGTCGCGGCCTTCTACGGGATCATCCTCTACAGCTACCCCGTCCACTACGACTCGCCGCCCGAGGGCTTCGCGCTGTTCGGCCACCGGTTCGCGCCCGAGGAGTCGCTCGCGGCCATCCAGTGGACCGTGGCGATCAGCATCCCAATCTTCGCGACCGCGATGGTGGCTGGCTACCGCTGGTTGCGGGATCGTCCGCCCTGGTCCGAGCGCAAGCGCCTGCGCTGGCTCGACCTCGACTTCGTGTGCCGCTGGGTGTTCGGTCGGCGCGTGTGGCTGGTGCTCGGGTTGGTCTTCCACGGCCACCTGATCCTCACGATGAACATCGGGTGGTTCTCGCCCGGCCTGCTCGCTTGCTACTTCGCGTTCATGAACGGCGCCGAGCTGAGCTTCATCTTCACTCGCTTCGGCCAGTTCCTGAACCGCTACCTGAAGATCCCGATGCCCGCCCACGTGCGCGCGGGCGAGCCGATCCCGACCGCCGATCCGACCCTGCCCATCCATCGCCACCGCGACGGGATCCGGCTCGGCTACCCCGAGCTGCTGACGGCGCTCGGCCTGCTGATCGTCGGCGTGCTCCGGCGCGTGCAGACCGACCCCGACATCTGGGCCAAGCTGTCCAACATCACCAGCAAGGCCAAGGTCGAGCTGCCTCCGGCGCTCGCCGAGCAGGACCCGGTCATCAACGCGAACTGGTTCGTGTTCATGGTCGCCGCGTTCGCGATCGTGGTGGTCGTCCGGCGCATGCGTGGCTTCGCCTTCAACCCCTGGTTCGCGCCGGTGATCGTCGCGGCCGGCTGGCTCGGCAGCGTGCTCAACGAGCGCGAGCTCGCGGCGATGATCTGGTCGGTGACCGCCGTTGCGATCCTCGCGTGGCTCGCGACCCGGACCAAGCCTGGCTCGGCCGAGTCGGACCGAGCTCCCGAAGCGCGCCGACCCTGGGCCTATGGACCGATCGGCC
>CBFGLP010000208.1:0-3940 GCA_965649595.1 uncultured Myxococcales bacterium
GCGGGATCGCGGCGCAGTTGACCTTGACGAACGCGTGCTCGCGGCGGTCCGAGGCCTCGTGGATCGCCCGAGCGACCAGCTCCTTGCCGGTCCCGCTCTCGCCGGTGATCAGCACGCGCGCCCGCGTGCGCCCGACCTTGGCGACCATCCGCAGGAGCTCGCGCATCGGCTCGCTGGTGCCGATGATCTCGCCGTGGATCCGCTGGCGTAGCTCTCGCAGCTCGCGGTCTGCCTTGCCCTGGCGCAGCGCGTTGCGGACCGACACGACCACGCGGTCGCGCGAGAGCGGCTTCTCGAAGAAGTCGAACGCGCCGAGCCGGGTCGCCCGCACGGCGTCGGAGACCGACGCGTGGCCAGAGATCATCAGGACCGGGATCGCCGGACGCCCCTCACCCAGCGCGGAGAGCCGCTCGAGCACCTCGATGCCCGTCATGCCGCCGAGCATCACGTCCATGATCACGACGTCGGGCAGCGTCGGCGAATCGCTCGATGACTCCCCGCTCGGAGGCCGCTCGAGCTCCGCGATCGCCTGCTCGAGCAGCGCGAGCGCTTGCTCGCCGGTCTCGGCCTCGATGACCGTCGCGCCCTCGCCCTCGAGCACCATCCGCAGCGTTCGCCGGATGTTCCGCTCGTCATCGACGACCAGGATCGTTCCCGCGAAGGCGTTGCTCGAGTCGTTCACGGTCGGCGCGATCGTAGCTCGGCTGATCCGAACACACGAGCCCCGTGGTCTGGAGCCGTCGCACTGGCAAAATCTCGGGAGACGGCGACGGTTTTCGACCGAGCCCTTGCGGTCGTCGAGCTTCGGCGGGGTCCGGCGGCATGGGCGAAGTGCCGTGCAGGCGATGACGCACGCGCCCCCACGGCCGAGCTCGCCGATGCCCGCTCATCCTCCGGTGAGGCGCGCGGAAGGCTGTCCGATGGGCGCCGGCTCGAGCACTCGCCAGGCGCCGCCATCTCGTCTCGATTCACCTCACCTCGTCAGGGCGCTCGGGACGAGCGTGAGCCTCATATTGGTCCGCCTCTGGCTCATCGGCGAAGATCTCCCAACACGGTTAGGCGGAAATGGCGGTACGCACATCGTCGAAAATATCGTTATTCGAGCTGAGCCGTGCATGACGTCCGCCGTGGCCATCCTCATGTCGATTGCTGATGGGCGAGCTCGCCGCGTTGCGGCTCGGACAGATTCGCCGTGTTTGGTCGCGCGGGTATGACCAATCTCTGGCGGCGTAGAGCGATCGAGCGAATAGGCAGTAGTAGGTACCCGAGCACGTGGCACGTTTCTACGACGAGTGACACCAAGGGCACGCCTCGTATTGTCTCGACGCGCCGAGGTGTATCCGGTCAACTCCATTTCAATCGAAGCACCCCACGGAGCAACAACCATGAAACCCCGGTTTTCCCCGCTGGTTCTATGCGCCATCCTGGCGGCCGTCTCCAGCTGCGCCCAGGACGACCAAGCCGAGCCTCAATTCGAGCGCGCCGGCGAGCGCAGCTCGTTGTCCGTCGCCGCCACGGACGATCGACTGACGGCCTCGCTCGAGCGCGGCGAGGCTTTCGTCGTGCTCGAGTTCCTCCAGGGCCCGGAGCGCCCCCCCGAGTGGCGGCGCGACCCGAGCGTCGACAGCCCCCACATCTTCGACACGATCCTCCTCGACCGCAATGGCGCCTCGCTCATTCTCCAGCTCGGTGGGGATGAATTCATCGAGCCCCAATGGGTCGATCTCGTCGTCGCTCCGCCGGACACGAGCACGCTCGAGGAGCGGCACGAAGACATCCTTTTGGGCATGGAGCTGCTCGACCGGCTCGAGGCTCACGCGGTCGCGCCCGACTTTGCGTGGGAAATCGAGGGGCTTAGGTTCACGCTGGAGCACGCTCTTCGTGACATCGCGTCCTCGCGCCTGAATGATCTGAACCCCGAGCCGACCCCCGATCTGCGCGAGGCCATCCCGCTCTTGGCCGAGGGGGCGACGCTCCCCGAGCTCGCCAGGCCTCCCCAAGCGGCCGCCGGTGACGGCTTCATTCACCAGATCGACATCAAGACGGGCGAGTGTTGCTGGAACTACGCCGAGCACTCCGCGGTGATCGTGACGTCGTTCATGCCGCCCCACATCTGGCTAGCGATGGTCGTCACCGGCAACCATGGCCGCCTCGCCACCAACCCGTCACTGAGCTCCGCGCCGAGCTGCCCCAAGTCGTGGAGCGGCCGTGATTACCTGTTCCCGAAATTTCAGCCCTTCGAGGCCGACGACGACGCCCACGAGGGTGAGGCGGGCGGATGCAACACCTCGTACGGGGTGTTGGCGGGCCGGCACGTCTGCAACGACGACTCGCTCGCTCAGTACTACAACGTGAAGTACGACCAGGCTGGCAATTGGGAGACTTGCTCCGACGGGACGCTGCGAAAGAAGGCGCCCAACTGCAGCTTCTGATCTGCAAGTGAGTAGAGGGCGCTCCTTTGGGGAGCGCCCTCTCTCGCGGTCGTAAGTCAGGACCGGATCAGAACTTGCCCACCCAGGAGACTCCGCCGCCGCCCGGGAAGAAGGCTGGCGCGACCGCGGTGTTCTCGGGCTTCCAGTTCTGCCACTTCTTGTACTTGGCCCGCGTCCCGAGGCCGACGCCGAGCAGCAACAAGCCGAGCGCCGTCGTGGCGACCGCGGTGGGGACCAAGAAGTCGCGCTGGTCGCCGAACTTGCACGCGAGCGCACCGCTTGGATCGCAGCGGGTGATCAGCACGGACGTGACGATGAACGCCGCCCCGAGGCCGGTCGTGGTCCCACCCGCGATGATCAAGCCAGTGCCGTTGAGCGGCTTGCCCTTCTTGCCCCACGTCGGCTCGGGTGGCCGCTGCGGTCCGATCTCGGGCTCGGGGACCGGGAGCTCTTCACCAGTCTCGGTCTCGTCGCCAGTCTCGGTCTCGTCGCCGGTCTCGGTCTCACCAGCGGTCTCGTCACCGGCGGTCTCGTCACCAGCCGTCTCATCACCAGCCGTCTCGTCGCCACCGGTCTCGCCAGCCTCTTGGGCGGCGACCTCTTCACCAGCGTCGCCAGCGTCGGTCGGCGGAGCGAAGAGGAAGAACATGCCCTCGGCCGCGAGCAGCCCATTGGTCGGCATGACCGCCAGGGCCGTGGCGAGAAGGGAGGACGTGAGGCGAAGGCCGAGCTTGGTGCGGTTCATGGCGCTGTCAGGCCCGGGCGGGGCCGTGCGGCAGTCGTGACGCGGGTCGCATCGCTGGAGCGAAACCACGCGGGCAGGGGAGTATGGAACGGGCGGCGACGGCCACACAACCCCCGGCGAGGTCTCGGCTTACGCGGGGGCTTGGACCGAGCGCACGTGCGGACCCGGGCTCGAGTCCGGGGCCCGGATGCGGACCCGCCCCCCTTTCGGGCCCCCCTCCAGGCCCAGACGAGCGGCTGCGAACCAACCCCGGCTCCCCCCCTCACGTGCCCAGACGAGCGGCTACGAACCAGGCCCCCTCGGGGGCCCAGCCGAGCGGCTGCGAACCCGGAACCAGCCCACCGACGTCGCAAAGCGACGTCGCGGCCGCGAAGCGGCCGTGCGTGGCAAAGTGCACGACGGCTGCGGGGGGCTTACAAGGCCGTGCGTGGCAGAGTGCACGTCGGCTGCGGGGGGCTTTTTAAGGCCCCCACTCCGGCGGCCGCAGTGCGGGAGTGCCGGGGGTCTTGCCGTCCATGCGGTGCCGGACGAAGTCGGCCACCGTCGCGTGCTGCAAGTAGGGATTGTTGCGCAGCTGCTCGTCGACGGTCGAGCGGGGCGTCGGTCCGTAGTCGTGGCCCGGATAGAGGATCGTGTCGGCGGGCAAGTTGCCGAGCAAGGTCTTGAGCGTCTCGAACATCACGACCGGATCGCCGCCGACGAAGTCGCAGCGGCCACAGCCGTTGACGAAGAGCGTGTCACCGGTGACCACGCTCTCGCGCAG
>CBFGLP010000209.1:0-2091 GCA_965649595.1 uncultured Myxococcales bacterium
TGGTTGGACCATGTTCATGGAAGCCGATGGCGGCGGGACGACTCCCGAGGCGACCGCACCCGCACCCGCACCCGCACCGGCTGCACCGGCACCGGTACCGGTCGTCGCGGCACCCGTGACACCCGCACCAGCTCCGGTGCCGACGCCAGCCCCCGTGCCCGCGTCGCCGCCGATGCAGCCCGCAGCTCAACCTGCGGCGAGCAAGCCGAGCACGCGTGGTTGGACCATGTTCATGGAGGGCGACGACGCCAGCAAGGCGAGCGAGCCCGCTGCCGCACCGACGTCCGCAGTGCCGCCCACCCCCGAGTCCGCGCCTCCGGCCAGCGCTGCTGCAGGCAGCAGCACCGCCCCGAGCACGCGCGGCTGGACCATGTTCATGGAGGCCCCGCTCCCGGGTGAGGAGCAGGGTCAGCCCACGCCCGCTGCAGGCGAGCCCGCGCCGGCACCCGCTCCCGCACCGGCGGCGACCACCGTCGGCGCTTCGGATGCAAAGGGTTGGACCGTGTTCATGGAGCGCCCCGCTGGCGTTCGTCCGCCCGAGGCCGAGGCATCCGCACCCGCGTCGCAGCCGACCCCGATCTCCACGCCGATGCCCGCGCCGGTGTCCGCACCCATGACAGCTTCCGAGCCCGCGCCTGCGGACGAGGTCGCGGTCACCGGACGTACCGTCGTCGCTGCGGAGGAGCTCGTGTCGACGCCGGTCTCCGGCAAGACGATGGTGATGACCGAGGCCCCGCAGCTCTCGCCTCCCACCACGCCTGCACCCGCGCCGACCTCCGTGCCCTCCACGCCCGCGGTCGAGACCCGCGCGCCCGCGACCTACGAGGCCGATCTGCCCGACGAGCTCCCCAAGAAGTCGCCGGTCGTCCCGGTGGTGATCGTCGTGACGGTCGTGCTGGTGATCGTCATCGTGCTCGCGCTGGCGCTCTGACGACGACCTCATCCAGCCATCCAGCGCCAGATCGTCCGAACCAAGCGCCGGATCCCTGACACGAGGTCGGCCAAGAGGTCGAGCAAATCGAGCTCGAGGCCGCCCACTCGTCCGCTTCGGCGTCGCTCGTCGACCATCCACCCGCCGCGCTCGAAGTCGATCGTCGTCGGCCGCGAGCGGGCTTCGGCGTCGCGGCGGGCCTCCTCGCGCTCGTGTCGCTCGGTCAGGCTCAAGCCGCCCGCGCGCACGAACTCGAGCACCGCCTCGAACTCGCCTGCATCGAACCACGTCCCGCAGGTGCGGCACTCGTCGACGACGACCCCCGATACCCGACCGAAGTTGCGCCGGTGCATCATCTGATCGCAGCGAGGGCAGCGACGATACACCACCGGCTCGACCACCAGCTGCCGGCGAGCCTGCTCGGCCGCGCGGGGATCGTTGCTGCGATCGCTCGCGTGGGCGTGGACCGCCGATTGGATCATCTGGTCGAGCGTGCTCTGGAAGACCCACGCCCCGCCGCACTTCATGCACCCGTGCACGCGATGCTCGGCGCTGCCGCGGTAGCCGAGCGAGACCGTCGGCGGTGCGAGCGTGCTGCCGTCGAGGCGCCAGACCGAGAGCGGCGCGCTGCAAACCGGACAGTCGAGCGCGAGCTCGAGGTGGTCGTCGTCGCTCATCGATCGTCGCTCATCGATCGTCGCTGACCGAGGGCTGACTGATCGAGCTGCGCGCCCACGAGCCGCGGCCTTGCGCGATCAGCTGCTCGATCCGCTCGCGGACCTGCGCGACCCAGCCCTCGATCACGTCGTCCGGCTCGTTGCCGCTGCCCTCGAAGCGCAGCGGCTCGCCGAAGTGGATCTCGCAGTGCACCGGCAGGGGCACGGGCAACCCGTAAGGCGTGACCGGGAAGTAGGGCGCGCCGAGCAGCTTGGCGAGCGTCTTGGAGTGGTAGATGGTCGGGATCGCCTCTTCCCCGCCGATGAACGCGAGCGGAACGATCGGCACGCCGACCTCGACCGCGATGCGCATGAAACCGGTGCCGAAGCGGACCAGCTTATAGCGATCGCGGTAGAGCTTGCCGGTCCCGCGCGCACCCTCCGGGAACACCATCAGCACGCGACCGTCCTGCAAGAGCTGCTTGGCGTGCTCGGGCAAGCCCG
>CBFGLP010000210.1:0-9149 GCA_965649595.1 uncultured Myxococcales bacterium
CGCCCCTGCCAGCGGCAGTAGCTGTCCGCGTCGCACCAGTCGATGCCGATCACGGGCACGTCGGGGTCGCCCTGCAGCTGCGTGGCCCAGTCGTCGGGCTCGAACCCGACGCCGGGCTTCCAGCCGCAGGTCGGCGAGAGCACGCTGGGGTCCAGCTCGACGGACAAGAACATGGCGTAGGCGGCCACGGTGGTCTCGGTCGCGTCGATCCGATAGCCCTCGGCCTCGATCATCGGCGAGTCGGGGCAGCTGCCGCAATTCGGGGTCCCGCACGCGTCGGCGCACAGGGGCTCGCCAATGTCGGTCGTATCGGTGGTGTCGGTCGAGGTCTCGCTGCCCGTGGTGTCGGTCGCGTCGGTGGTGTCGGTCGAGCTCTCGGGCTCGCTCGAGCCCTCGCTCGAGCCATCCAGGGTCGACTCGCTGTTGCCCCCCGCCTCGCCCTCGTCACCACCGATCTCGTCGTGACTGGAGCCCGCTTCGTCGTCGACCGAGATGAGCGAGCGACCACAGCCGAGCAGCCCCGCGAGAACCATCGAACCAGCCCAAATGGAGTAATTGACGCCCTGCATCGACGCGACCAGGCTACCCAGGCGCAACGATGGCGACCGCTCAGCGCCAGCTGCAAAGCAGCCAGCGCTGGTGTGGTCGCCCCTTTCAATCGCCCTAGCGCCGTCGTGCTTCGTCGGCGAGCTGGCCGCTCAGCAAGGACCGGCGCTCGAGATCGGTGTGTAGTGGACGCCCGCGTCGACCGGCGTGACGTCGGTGCACTGCGAGGCTTGGGTCGTCTCCACCGACCAGTCGAACTCGCTGACGGTCCCGCCGATGTCGACGCAGGGCGAGCTCGGGTCCAGGTAGAACTCGGTCCGCCCGTCGAGGTCGAGGTCGGCCGGGGCGAAGGGATCCGCGACCAGCTTGATCCAGCCGTCGCTGGTGAACGCCTGGGCAATGTTGGGCGTGCAGGAGTGGTCGAGGAACATCGACGTGGCGACCAGAGTGTCGGGCCAGGCGACGACGTTGCGCAGCGTCATCTGGGCGCCCGATGGCGCATAGAGGCCGCGGCCGGTCGGCGCGGTGTTGTTGGCGAAGGTCACGCCGACATAGGTCGCGCGACCGAACGCACCGCCTCCGCCGGTCGTGGCGACGTTGGCCACGAACTCGGTGTCGGTCACGCTGATCGGCTCTTCGATCATGATGCCGCCGCCGCTGACCGTCGCCTCGTTGGCGATGAAGCGGCTGCCGATCACCTCGACCGTCGTGGGCGTCATGAAGTCCCAGTCGTCGACATGGATCGCGCCGCCGAAGCGCGCGGTGTTGTCGACGAACACGCTGCTCACGACGCTCGTATTCGACTCCTGCAAATAGATCGCCCCACCACCCCCGCTGCTCGCGGTGTTGTTCGAGAACTCGCTGCCCGCGACGTCGAGGTGGATCTTCCACGGATCTCCAGGAGTATCTTTCAAGTAGATCGCCCCGCCCCACTTGGCGGTGTTGCCCGCGAAGCTGGTACCGACCACGTCGTAGCTCCCGGCGCCGAGGTTCTCGATGAAGATCGCGCCGCCGTAGTTCGTGGCCTGATTGTTGGTGAGCTCGCAATCGACGAGATCCGCGCTGCCCTCCGAGATGTGGATCGCCCCGCCGTAGGTCGCCGTGTTGCCGCTAAATACGGTGTTGGTCGCGTTCATGAACGCGCCCCGCACCGCACCGCCGACGTTGTTGCTCATCAGCGAGTCCGTCAGCTCGACGTGACCGAAGTGCGAGAGGCCCAGCTCCCAGACCTCGCGGATCGTCGCGCCAGGGCTTTGGTTGGCGACGAAGCTCGAGCCCTCGATGATCCAGTGTATGTCCCCGTGGTAGATCGCCGCCCCGGCCTCGCTGGCGACGTTGCCCTCGAAGTGCGAGTCGACGATCCGGATCGCGCCGATGCCTTTTTCCGCCAAGATCCCCGCGCCCCGCACCGCGCTGTTGTTGGTGATCACTAGATCTTGGAAGGTGACGGTCGGATTGAGGGTATTGAAGCCGCCGCTGTCCCAGGCATCGACCTCGATGGCTCCCGCATCACTGCCGGAGATCGTGAGCCCGTCGAGGCGCAGCAGCTCGACGTCATCGAGCGCGCTCGGCTCGATGACCACCACCCGCGACTGCCACCCGTCGCCGCCGAGCACGACCGGATGCGCGTCGACGTTCCGCTGGTCGAGCGAGGTCTCGCTGCCCGCGAAGCCGCCGTAGATCGCCAGGGGCTGGGAGATCGTCACCACCGGAACCGCGGGGTCGGGCGCGTAGGTGCCCTCGGCGACCCAGATCTCCGGGTTCGTGCAGCCCAGCTGCTGCGCCGTGTCGAGGGCAGTCTGCAAAGTGTCGAACGCGCTCGCCCACGCCAGCCCATCGCCGCCGGACGCCGCGTCGACGTCGACGTGGATCGGGCCCTTGCACAGCGCTGGTGGGCAGATCTCGGTGATCTCGGCCTCGGACAGGGCCCGGCTCCACACCCGCAGATCGTCGACCTCACCCTCGTACCAGTTCGACGCGGCCGTGCCCTTGCCGAGGCTCGAGGAGTTGTAGTTCTTGAGCCCGCTGTTCGCGTTGGCGAGCTCCAAGTCGAGCTCGCAGTCGAGGTAGTGGCGAGCAACCGCGCCGTCCTCGACGACCATTGTCACGTCGACCCAGGTGTCGTTGACCAGCGCCTGCGAGGTCCAGGGCCAGAGCGTGCCGTTGGTGCTCTGGTTCCACAGCCCGGACATCGAGCGCGGGCCGAACGTGGGGCTGGCGGTCCCGACGTACATGACCGAGAAGGGCCCGCAGCCGTAGCACAAGGTGTTGTACTTGCCGACGTCCGCGACCTTGACCCGGGCGCTGATCGTGAAGTCGCCATCGATGCCGCCGTAGAGATCCGGCGAGCGCGGGCCGGCGAACGAGACCCAGTCGTCGACCCCGTCGAGGCTCAGGGCCTCGCCGACCGGCGAGCTGACGAAGGTCCCGCCGCCTTGCAGCGTGCCGTGGCGACCGTTGCCGCTGACGTCGAGGATCTGGTTGCCGTTGCGATCCTCGAAGGTCCAGTGCAACAACAGGCCGTCCTCGAGCGCTCGAAGCTCGGCCTGCTGCTCGACCGTGTCGGACGACGTGTCGCCACATCCGACGCTCAGCAGGGCGACGCAGATCAACACAGGGGTGGTCGTGATCGATGTGTTCATGCTCGTACTCCGAGGGCTCGACGAAAACCATCTCGCTCAATGTGTGAGGGCGGCGACGCCTTCACGTAGAAAGTCACTTTTGCCGAATGTCCCACTTGGTCCGCGCCGGCGTGGCCCGAAATTCCTGCTCGGTCGCCACGACCGCCCGACGCTCGCGCTCGATCGCGTCGATGAAATACACGAACTCGAGCTGGGCATCGTCGCTGCCGTACTCGTTGGCGTAGAGGCCGGCGATGTCGTTGGCCGGCAAGGTCGCCCGGCCGGCGATCGTGGCCAGCTCGAACTCGACCCCGTCTTTGCCTGGCGCCGGTCGATAGGCTCGCCAGACCAGCTCGGTGCAGACCAGCGCGTGGTCGGTGGCGAAGTCGAAATTGAAGTCGTAGGGACGCGAGAGGTACTCGTAGGCGGCGACGATCGCCTGAGCCTTCGCTCGCTTGCTCAGCTTCGGTCGCAGCGCGGCCACGTAGTCGCCGCAGACGTGCTCGAAGGTGTTGAACACCACCCCCTCGCTGATCGCCTCGATCACACGGAAGGGCTCGCCCTCCTGACCGAGCTGGTAGGTCAGCCAGTGATGCGGGAAGCGCTTGCTCAAGTAGGTCGGCAGATCGATGTCCTCGCCGCTCTGCTCGCGAACCCACGCGCGCACGTCGGGATCGTCGAAGTAGGCGGCGAACTTGTCCGGCGCGCCGACATAGAGGATCGCGTGGGGCCAGAACCCGGGCAGGCCGACGTTGCTGAGGTACCAGTTCTTGCGCGCGAGCATGATGTCGCCTGGCTCGAGCGCTTCGTCCATCGGCTCCCACAGCTCGGCGTCGATCAGGTACCAGCCGACCCGGCGGACCCGGGTGTCGCCGAGCCACTCGGCCACGCCGTTTTGAGCCGGATACCAGACCCGCCGGACGTTGCGGCGCAGCAGCTCCGCGTCGCTGCCGAGCGTCTTGTCGGCTCGAGCGATCGCGTCGAGCGTATCGATCATGCCGAGGTGTCGCTCGACCCGTGACCACAGCCACCCGTAGCCGACCGCTCGAGCCTCGGCGATGCCTCCGAGCGCGCGCTCGAGCCAGGCGAGGTACTGCTGGCCCGCGACCACTCGCGCGGCGTCGCGGGTGCCGAGCAGCTCTTGGCGATAGACCGAGAAGGTGTTGGCGGCGAGCTCGCGATCGAGGTGCGGCGAGTCGAGGAACTTGACCACGTTGGCGTTCTGCCCGAGCAGGCGGGTGACCCGAGTGGCCTTCTCGAACAGCGAGAGCTCGGCGGCGAAGGTCAGCAAGAAGCTGCGCAGGTGATAGCTCCGCTCGGCTCGCGAGGGATCGAAGCGATACCAGTCCTCGTAGAAGATCCGGATCTGATCGAGCGCGAACGAGTAGTCGTAGATCGCGATCCAGGCGTCGAGCACCAGCGCCTCTTCATCCGGCGTGAGCACGTGGCCGTCGACGAACAGCTCGGGGCGGGCCTCGAGCAAGGTCAGCGTGTGCTCGATGCCGCCGTCGAACTCGACGTAGCTGCGGCTATCGAGCTCGTAGGTGGTATCGAAGTCCTCGCGGCTGAGCTGGGTCAGCGGGCTCGGCTGCTGCATCCAGAGCACGACCAAGCGCGTCACCCCGGCGAGCAACGTGAGCGCGACCGCGGCCAGCACCCGCTTGCGTACGACCATGCCCTTCGGCGTGGCGCGGAACGCCTGCCCCTGCATCGCCCGCCCAGCCGCGAGCGCGAGCATCGCGAGCGCGCCGAACCACAGCAGCGTGCCGAGCATGCTGGGTGGCCAGGCGATCCGCTGCTCGCCGATCATGCTCGGCAGCCAGCGCATGCCCTGGTCGGAGGCGTAATAGCCGAGTACCGCGCCGACGCAGGCTGGCAGCAGGTAGGTGCCGAGGGTGTCGAGAACGACGCCGATCTTGCGCTGACGCTCGTGCTCTGGCTGCGCAGGGACTGGGGGGACAGGATCTGGTTGCGCGGAGGTCGGGGGGAGTCCTGCGCTCATTCGCCGAGGATCGCATGGAACGCCTGGCCAGGATCAAGGCGCCTCCACACGATGATCCTCCGAACACTAGCAGGGCCTCGGCGCTGGTGAAGCCACTTTCGTCCAGTCGAGAAATGTGCAAAGAAGTGGCGAGGCGATCAGGCCTTTCGTGCCTTGGCACCAAAGGGAAATCGTAGCTGGACGCAATCTGGCAGTCTGCGGACCCACATTCGAGAGGCCGTGAACGAGGACACGCAGACGCACGACGTCGAGTATCCGTGGCGTGCGACTCTCGTCGCGACCTTGCTTCCCATCAACGTGCTCTCCGCGTCCGTGTTGCCCGTGGTCATCTGGGTGTTCACGAGCGACCTTCTGGTGCGAGTGGTCGTCGATGCGGTGTTGTTGGTGATTCTCGTGGCCTCGGTGCTGGAGCTCACTCGGCCACGGCTCGGCACTCGCGGGCGGGCGTGGCTGCTCGTGCTCGGCTTTTTGGTCCTGACCCTGCTCGGTTACGCGATGGTCGGGTTCATCGCCGCGTGCGCGCTGCTGGCTTGCGCGACTCTCCTGGTCGCGCGGGTGCTGCTCGGGCGACGTGCGCTGCTCGTGCTCGTCTGCGTGTTGTTCGTGAGCACGAGCCTGATCGCCTGGGCGACCGTGACCGATTGGTTTCCCTGGCAGGTTCCAGCCATCGACGTATCGCTGCACGAGCCGGCCGCGTGGATGCGCACGATAATCATCTCGATCTTCCTGCTCTTCTTCATCGGATTGCTCGTCGGCTTCATCGTCGACAAGGTCGAGGCCACGATGCGTGACAACGCCAGGCTCTATCGCGAGGCTCAGCAGGCGCTGCGGCTGCGAGACGAGTTCCTCTCGATCGCCTCGCACGAGCTGCGCACGCCCATCGCCACGCTCAAGCTGGCCTCCGAGGGGCTCTCGAGCGGACGGATCCCTGCGACGCCACAGAACTTGCAGCGCTCGCTCGGCCTCGTCCGACGCAACGTCGAGCGGCTGACGGTGCTGGTCGGACAGCTGCTCGACGTGTCGAGGATCGAGACCGGTCACCTCGACCTGGTTCTAGAGGATGTCGAGCTCTCGGCGCTCGTCCGCGAGGTCGTCGAGCTGTTCGGCGAGCGCTCTGGCCAACAAGGTGCCCTGTCGGTCGAGGTGGAGTCGCCAGCGCGTGGACGGTGGGATCGAAGCAGGCTCGAGCAGGTCGTCACGGCCCTCGTCGCGAATGCGCTCGAGTTTGGCGCGGGTAAGCCGGTCGAAGTCAGCGTCCGATGCAAGCAGGGCTTCGCGTTGCTGGAGGTCCGCGACCGCGGTGTCGGGATCCCGCCCGAGCTCGTCCCGCACATCTTCGAGCGATTCGCTCGCGGGAGCCGGCCGCAGCGCTCGGGAGGTCTCGGCCTCGGGCTGTTCATCGTCCGCTCGATCGTCGAGGCCATGGGCGGCACGATCCGTGTCGACAGCATCGTCGGCGAGGGCACGACCTTCACGGTCGCGCTGCCAGCCTCGGACCCGCACCCTGCCGGTCAATCGATGCCCGGAGCCAGCCCATGATGGACGACGAGCGCAGGTGCATCCTCATCGTCGACGACGAGCCAGACATGCTCGACGTGACCGCGATGCTGCTCGAGAGCTGCGGTTACCGGGTCCTCACCGCCCGCAATGGGGCCGTGGCGCTCGACATCCTGCGGAGGGTGCGTCCATGCGTCATCCTGCTCGACGTGATGATGCCCGTGATGGACGGCTATCAGTTCCGGGCGGCTCAGCTTCGTGAGCCGGGCTTGGCCGACGTGCCCGTCGTGATCTTCACGGGCGCCGGTGCAGCGATCAAGAGCGCGCCCGCGTTTGCCGAGGTCGCGGCGTTCCTCGAGAAGCCAGTCGACGTCGACGCGCTGCTCCGAGCGGTTGCCGAGCACTGCTAGCGGCTGCTAGGGTACGAGCAAGACCTTGCCGAAGTTGTTCCGGCCTTGCATGTACTCGTGCGCTGCCGCGGCCTCGCTGAAGGGAAAGCTGCGATCGACGACCGGGGCTAGCCGGCGCTCGCCGACTTGGGCCATCACGCGCTCGAACATCACCGCGACCCGCTCGGTCTCGTGCCAGAGGTGGCCGAGGTTGATCCCGAACACGCCGCGGTTGCGATCGAGCAGGTCGAAGGGGCGAAAGCGGGGCATCTTCAGCAGGCCCGAGAGGATCGGCAGCAGCCGGCGCTTCTGATCCGGGGCGAAGCTCGACGCGCCGAACATGAACAAGCGCCCGCACGAGCGCAGGCACCGATAGCTCTTGGCGTACGACTCGCCTCCGACGGCATCGAGCACGATGTCGACGCCCTTGCCCTCGGTCAGCTGCATGACCTCGGGCTCGAAGTCGTGCGTGCGATAATCGATGCAGTGAGCCACGCCGGCCTCGCGCAGGCGGGCGTGCTTGCTCGCGCTGGCGGTGCCGATCACCTTCGCGCCGCGTAGCTGGCAGATCTGCAGAGCCGCCTGGCCGACCCCGCCTGCGGCCGCGTGCACGAGCACCGTGTGATCGGCTTGCAGGTTGCCGAGCTCGATCAGCATCAGCCACGCGGTCAGATAGTTGACCGGCACGGCCGCGGCGGCGACCAAATCGATGCCCTCGGGCACGCGCACCACCTGACCTCGCGGGACACACACGACGTCGCTGTAGCCCCCAAAGCGGGTCAGTGCGACCACCCGCTCACCGATCGCGAGGTCGCTGACGCCCGAGCCGAGCGCGTCGATCGTGCCGCTGACCTCGTAGCCGACCACACAGGGGATCGGCGGAGCATCTGGATAGATGCCCATGCGCGCGGTCAGATCGGCGAAGTTGATGCCGCTGGCCGCGACGCGGATGCGGACCTGCCCGGGCTGCGGCTCGGGGTCGGGCGCCTCGCGGACTTCGAGCACCTCGGGCGCGCCAGGGCGGGTGATCCAGACTTGCCTCATGGGTGCGGAGGATAGGGCAGCGGGGACGGCTCCGCGATGGCCATCGGGGGGGCTCGGATTCGTGTAATGCTCGCTGGCCATGGCCGACCCGGAGCTACTCGACGAGCTCGGCGCAACCACGCTAGCGGAGCAGTCGGGCACTCGCGTGCACAGCTTGGGCGAGCGCCCAGGCACGTACGTGATCGCGGTGACCGGCACGCTCGATCGCGAGGTCGTCACCGCGGCCATCAGCGCGATCTATGATCACGCCGGCGCAGCAGGTCCCAAGCGAGTCGTGTTCTGGGAGGCCGCCCCGGGTGTCAGCTACGAGCGCGACGTGCTCGAGTACTACGAGAACAACCCGCACAAGGACAGCCCACAGCCGCAGGAGGTCTCGGTCGTGACGACCAACCGAATGATTCGTATGGTCGTGAGCGCTACGGCGATCGGCTTTCGCGTGTTCACTGGTCGTCGCCTGCGCGCCTATACCGACTTGCGCGAGGCGTTGACCGAAGCCGAGAGCCGAGTCAGTTGAGCTCGGTCGGCTCTTCGTCGATCGCAAAGCCGGTCAGCCGAGCCCCGTCCATGTCGCTCGCGATATCGTCCTCGTCCTCTTCGTCGTCCTTGCCGCCGACGAACTCGAGCGTGCCGCCGGTGTAGTGCGACCCGAAGGTGTGCACGAGCGACGCGATCTGATCGATCACCGAGCGAAGCAGCGAGGACGAGAGCGACCCGAGCGGGTGGATGAAGGCGGCGAACAGCACCCCGTTGGAGGTCGCGTAGCGGGCATCGAGCGCGGTGTGGAAGTTGGCTTCGAGCAGCGCGTCCTTGGTCTCTTCGTCGAGGTCGTCGGCGTCGCCGATCGCGGCGATGATGCGCATGCGATCGTGTGGCTCGTCGATCAGGCAGGCCATCGGCACCTCGTAGTGGACGAACTGCCAGTGGCTAGGGCGGCGCTGGAACTCCTGGGTCTCGACCGCGAGCTGTTGAGCGAGTTCGTTCGAGTTCATGAGCCGAGCCTAGCAGTGGGTCGTCGGGAGACCGGGTGCTGGTCGGTTGGCAGCCGCTCGA
>CBFGLP010000211.1:0-4854 GCA_965649595.1 uncultured Myxococcales bacterium
CCGGGCTCGGAGCAGCAGCCGCGGGCGCGGCCGCAGCCCGCTGATGGGCCGAGTCAGCCGCCCGCGGCTGAAGGGCCGAGTCAGCCGCCCGCTGTTGGGCCGCGATCACGTCGCTCTTGGTCAGCCGACCCCGCTCATCGACAGGCAGCGTCGCCAGATCAATCCCGCTCTCGCGGGCGAGCGCGCGGGCGGCCGGAGTCGCTAGCACCGGGCCGGAGCTTCCGACCGGCGCCGCAGCGACCGGCGCGGCCGCCGGCGCGGACACGGGCACGCTGGCGGAGCCTTCTTGGAGAATCGCAATCACCGAACCGACCGCACGAACGTCGCCTTCGTTGGCGAGCACCTCTTGCAGGCGTCCATCGAAGGGCGCGGGGATCTCGATGGTCGCCTTGTCGGTCATCACCTCGACGAGGGCGTCGTTGCGTACGAACGATTGGCCGGGCGAGAGTAGCCACTTGACGATCTCGCCTTCGATGACGCCTTCACCGATCTCGGGCAGCTTGAACTCGATCATTTGGACTCTTCGGAGCGAAGCAGAATCGGGGATCGGAGAGTTGGTTGGAACATCGGAGCTGGCGAATCGGCGACGGGGCCTCGCGCGAGGCCCCGCACGCGTTCGCCTCTACTAGTAGTAAACGACCTCGAGGATCGCCTCGGCGATCGCGGTCGCCGTCGGCGTGACGCGGGCCTCCTCGTAGCCCGCGACCAGAGCCGCCTCGCCGCACACGCGCAGGATCGGTGCGTCGAGCTGCAGAATCGCGCGATCGCAAAACAGCGCCGCCAGCTCGGCCCCGAGCCCGTGCGTGCGTGGACCCGAGTGGGCGATCACGAGCTTTCCGCTCGATCGTGCGGCGTCGACGAGGAGATCGATAGTCGCGTCGTCGAGCGGCGCGAGCCGACCTACGTCGACGACCCCGATGTCGAGCGGCTGTTTTTCTTGCGCGAACGCATCTGCAGCAGCGAGCGCGGGCTCGAGCGCGTCGCCCCACGCGAGCACGGTCGCGTGCTGGCCAGACCGAATCACTGCCGTCGGCGAGCGGGACAGCGGATTGTCGAGATCGAGCTCGCCGTCGTAGTCGCTGACCAAGAGCCGACGCGGGATCAGCAGCACCCGCGGGGCACAAGGATTGCCTGGGGCCTCGGCCGAGAAATCAGCCGCGCTGCGCAGGAACGCTGCCAGCTCGTCGGTGCGCCCAGCCGACCACAGCTCGAGCCCGGGCACGCGCGAGAGCATCGCGTCGACGCTCTCGGCCGCGTCGCCGCCGAGCCCGAACCCAGGCCCGTCGGGGGCCACGAACAAGATCGGCAGCGAGCGCTGGCCGCCAGAGCGCCAGGGCAAGCGGGCTAGCTCGCGCAGCGCCGGCAAGCCCTCGAGCAGCAGCGCGGACGAGGGCAAGAGCACGATCGGCCACAAGCCAGCGAGCGCCAGCCCGCCTACGTGGGCGACGTGAGCCGCGTTCGTCAGCGGCGAGCCGAGCAGACGCACGCGCAGGTTCTCGTCGCTGGCGGCCGCCTTCGAGAGCCCGAGCATGCCGCCGCTGCGCACGTCTTCGCCCAACAAGCAGCGGCGATCGTCCTCGCGCAAGAGCTGGGCGATCAGCGTCGCGAGTGCAGACAGCACGCTCATGGCTTGCCTCCATTCTCGGGCGTCGGCTCCTGGCTCAGCGCTCGCAGCTCGGCCAGCGCCTTGTCGAAGGTGCCGTGGACCTCGGCCTCGGTCACGTCCTGGAAGGGCTGCGTCCACTCGCCGCGGCCGTCGAGCAAGCGACGCAGCCGCTCGACGGGATCGCGCTCGGCTGGCGGATCTTGATGCATCGGCGTGACCACGACCTCGACCAGCGCCGGGCCGATCCCATCATGCGTACGATGCATGGCCGCCGCGATCGCTCGGTGCACGCCGATCGCATCGGCGCCGTCGCAGCGGCGGGTCCACAGGCCGTAGCTGCGGGCCCGCTCGGCCACGCTGTCGCCGAGCAAGCCAGCCTCGGCCGGGGCGCCCTCGGGCCACAGCTGTGACTTGCACACGAACACGACCGGCGCGTCGTGGGCGAGCGAGAGCGCGAGCGCTTCGTGGAACATGCCGGTGGTCGTCACGCCCTCGCCGAACAAGACCACGCTCGCGCGGCCACGGCCGAACAGCTTCTGCCCGTGCGCCTGCCCGACCGCGAGCGCGAGGCTCATGCCGAGCGGCTCGCAGGCGCCGGCGATCCGGTGCTCGACCGAGGCGATCGATCCGGGCAGGCCGCGACCGCGGGTCTCGGAGCGCGGATGCCCGGCGAGCTGCCGAACGATCTCGCCCATCTTCATGCCGCGAGTCAGGCCGACCGCGGCGTCGCGAGTGCCGACGTAGATCCAGTCGTGCGGTCCAGCCAAGGTCCCGACCGCGACCGACACGGCCTCCTCGCCGGCCGCGGACGCCCACATCGGTAGATCGAGTCGGCCCAGCTTGAGATCGAGGATCCGGGCTGCGGTGAGCTTCTTGTAGTAGTCACGCAGGTCGAGGCCGCTGACCGCCGTCGGATCGCTCAGGCCTCCGGACGCATCGAGCAGGCTGTCGACCCCTTCGGGTTCCCACGCAGTCGTTTGCATGCGGCTCGCTCGTAGACGTCACCGCCGCAGGAATCCACGACTGGCGCGACGCCGTGGGGCTTGTATCCACCGCGCGGCAGCACCGTCAACCAAAGGACGACGTGGACGCGCGCCCGAACGCTAACGCGCCTCGGCGGCCGCTTCTGCGCCCCGCTTGCGGATCCGACTCCTGCGCGCGAGCCGGTGCCGGGCCTGCGAAAGCGGTGTATGGTTGCTTCGGCGATCGAGGTGTGCAGGCCCGTTCCCGGGGTCCCCTCACACGCCGCGCAAAGACCACATGTTTGCCGTTCCCTCGCTTCTGGCCGCGATGACGATCGCGGGTGCTTTTTGGGTGGGTGTGCTGGCGGCCCGGCGCCTGCGCGACTGGGGCGAGAACAACCGAGCGCTCGAGCAAGGCGACGCGCCGCTCGCTCTCGCGGCTGGCTCGACGGGGTCGGGCGCGCCCTCCGATGATCCAGCGATCCGCAAGGTGCGAGCGCGAGTAGCCGAGCGCCTGCAAGCGTCGCTGCAGGGTCGAGGCATGGCGGTGTCGAGCAGCCAGGCCCCGCGCGAGGCCGACGAGCTCGAGATCGACGATCTTCGGGTCGGCGATGTCGTGATGCTCGACGCGATCGCCTCTCCGGGCGGAGATGTCGAGGGCGACTTCGTGATCGAGGGCGTGCTGCGGCTCAACGAAGGCTCGATCACCACGGTCGTGATCGTGATGGCCGACGGCGAGCGGCGGCGCTGGCTGATCGGCTCGCGCGACAGTGAAGAATGGTATGTGGTGACTCCCGTGCTCGGACACGGGCTCGTCGGTGAGCCGCCGCGAAACGTGCAGCCGCCGGGGGACAGCGCGCGCATCTATGGCTTGGTGCGTCGCGGACAGGCGAGCGTGGCCGCCGTCGGCGAGCACGGCCGGCCAGGGCTGTCGCGTGTTGGCACCTATCTCTACCGATCGGGCACGCGCGACGTGCTGTGGTTGGAGCGATGGGGCCACGAGGTCCTGATGGGCCAGGGCGGGGCCGTGGCGCGCCACGGGATCTCGTTCTTGCCGGGTGGTTGAGGGGCTTCGTAGGATCCGCCCATGAGCCAATCGCCCTTTCGCCGGATCCTCGTGCCGGTCGATTTCACCGAAGACGCCGACGCCTCGGTCCACTCCGGCTTCGAGATCGATCTCGACGAGGTCGGCAAGGTCGGTGTCGCGCCGGCGAGCGCGAGGGCGCTCGAGCTGGCGGCGGGGATCATCGACGACGCGGGCGAGCTGCGGCTCGTCCACGCGACGCCGACCTACGAGAGCGCGCGCATCTACACCGGCGGGACCGGGCTCGGGATGCTGGGCAGCATCGAAGAGATCCACGAGGCGGCTTGCAAGGCCTCGAGCCGGGCGCTCGAGCTGCTCGGAAAGCACTTCGCCCCCAACGTGAAGGTCTCGGTCGTGGCCCGACCCGGGATCGCGCTCACCGTGATCCTCGACGAGGCTCGCGACTTCGACGCGGAACTGATCGTCGTCGCCGCGAGCGGGCGCAGCCGGGTCGCTCGCTTCTTCCTCGGCAGCACGGCCGATCGGGTGATCCGCGAGTCGCCCTGCCCGGTGCTGGTCGTGCCGCCGCAGCGGCACGACAACGAGACCGAGGGCGGCGCGCAGGGCTAGCCCAGCGCCACGAACAACGCCGTGCGAGGTCGGCCCGGCGGCGCGTAGATCGCGAACACGCCCGAGGTGTCGACGTCGAAGAGCGCCCCGCGGGGATCATCGTCGGGATCGGCCCCGAGCTCGCGCAGCATGCAGGGCACCTGCTCGCGGGGAGCCTCGATCAAGGCCGTGCGGATGTCCGTGTCGGCGCGCAGGTCGGGGGCCAGCGCGGTGATCCGGCCCGAGTCGATGCGCAGCATGCCGATCGCCTCGGCGTGATCGAGCGGGACGTCGATCTCGAGCTCGCGATCGTGGATCAGCAAGACCATCTGGATCTCGCCGGGCTCGTCGGCTTCGGAGTCGCTCACCTGCGCGCGGGCGACGAGGGCCTGCCAGATGCCCGGCTCGACCTCGCACTCGAAGTCGAGCCCGACGCTGCCGCGGCGCATGCCCGCAAAGCGCGGGTCGGCGTACTCGACGTCGCACACGACCAGCCGCTCGTCGACGCGGAAAGTGCCGACGTGCTCGAAGTCCAGCTCGGGTCCAGGCTCGTCGAGATCTCGTTCGGCGCTCATGAGGGCTCGGCCAGCGGCCGAGGGGAGTGTGTACGAGCGAGCGCTCGCGTACCAGCGAGGCTCGCTCGGGTCAGAACA
>CBFGLP010000212.1:0-2928 GCA_965649595.1 uncultured Myxococcales bacterium
GAAACCCCGCACGGGCGCGCACGCCGAAGCGGCGCCAGCTGCTGGCCGGAGCGCGCGCGGTGTTCAACGAAGTTGGGTTCGAGCGAGCCACCGTCGATGAGATCGCCGCACGAGCGGGCGTGTCGAAGGCCACCGTCTACAGCCACTTCCGCGACAAGTACGCGCTGTATGCAGCTTATTTGTCGGAGGAATCCGACGGCTTGCGCGAGAGCGTGAGCTGCATGTTGCTGGGCAGCGAGCCGGTCGGCGAGGTCGGTGCTGCGCTGCAACGAGCAGGCGAGTGCCTGCTCGCGCTGGTGCTCGACCCGGCGATCGCCAGGTTCCAACGCAACGTATCCGCAGAGGTCGAGCGCTTCCCCGAGCTCGGGCAGATGCTGTTCGACAACGGTCCGGCCGCGATGATCAGGGTGATCGGCGATTACCTGTGGCGCTGGCACGAGCACGGCGCGCTGCGCATCGAGGATCGGCACACTGCCGCGGTTCACTTCGTGATGCTCTGCCACGGAGACCTGGTGATCCGCTCGCAGTTCGGCGTGCTCCCCGATCCGTTACAGCCCGCGATCGTCGAGTCGGCCCGCGCAGCGGTCGCGGTGTTTCTGCGGGCCTATGCCGCGTGAGCCGCGTGAGCCGCGTGAGCCGCTCGGCCTGCTCGAGTTTCAGTCGCTCGGCTCTTCGCCCGAGTCTCCGCCCGAGACCGCTCCGATGATCCGTACCTTGGCCACGCCCTCGCGCTGCCAGGTCCGATCGCGGCGGCGCAGCAACCCGTCGGGCGTGCGCAGAAACCCCGCCTCGACCAAGGGCCCGGCGAGCACGTGCTCGTTGGCGAAGTGATCGTCGATCTTCTCCAACAAGAGCGCCCGCCTGCGCGCGTTGGGCTGGTGCAGCAACTCCACAAGCGCCTCGACCAAGAGCCCCGCGAGGCGCTCGCGCTCGCCCGCGTCCGGATGCAATTCGGGATCGAGGAAGGTCAGCAGGTGCTTCTCGCTACGCGATAGCCACGCGAGCAAGTGACCGTCCCATGAAAAGACATGTGCCCCGGGCACCCGCTGCGGACGTGCTCCCCCCTCGCGCTTGGGCCAGGGCAAGCTCGCTCCCCAAGCATTCGCGGGATCACAAGCGGCCAGCAGCACGACTGGCGGTCCGTCCTTGTCGCGCGAATCGACGGGGCTCTCCCGCAAGCGATCTTCCGCGCCGGGCAGCGCGAATTGAGCCCCACCCATTCCGGCAATGAAATAACCTCGCCGCAATTTGCCTGCCTGCTCCATCGCCTTGAGCACGGGATAGTGACTGGCGAATCCACCCGGCAGCCCCTCGGCCCGCACGGCCTCGCGGGTGACGACGCCCAGGCGCTCGAGCAATTGCACGACATGCGCGGTCGCCCGCTCGGTCGGGCTGATCTCGCCCTGCGCTGGCTGGGGTAGCAACGACCAGCGTCCTTCCGAGCCGGACGGCCCCGAGCGGCGTGGGTGCAGCATCCCGTGCAGCGAAGGTCGACCCCGGAACGAGCGCTTTTGATTCGAGCGCGATCGCTGCCCGCGGGCGCGCGAGCGCAAGGGCGCGAGCGTGTCGTTGCCGACCTCGCCGGTCCAAACGAGGTCCCACAGCGCGCTCAGCAGATCCTGCTTGAAGCCACCGAGCTCGCGCTCGAGCTCGGCGAAGAACATCGCCCCTCGACGCGCGAGCAGCTCGCGGATCCGCTGGTGCAGCTCGCTCTGGGCTTGCTCTGCGCTCGCGGCCGTCGCGAGCAAGGGGTAGTGCTCGGGCAAATACAGGGCGATCCGTCCGTCGTCCGCACCGAGCCCGTCGACGCCCCGCCAGAGCAGCTCACCGGTCGCACACAGGTGATCGAGCATGCCGGGGTTGAAGTCCCGCACCCGAGCAGGCAGCACCGCGCGCTCGAGATCCGAGAACGGGATCGCCACGCCTTGCAGCTGCTCGATCGCTCCGAGCAGCTCGTCGAAGCCCTCGCCGGGTTGATCGATCCGGTGCCAGCTCGGCAAGAAGCGCGCGAACAAGCGAGGCTCGACCGCCTCGACCTGTGCGGTCAGCTTGGCCAGCGAGGCCCGCTTGAGCCGCCGCAGGACCTCGACGTCACACCACTCGCGCTCGCGGCCGCCGGGCATGAACTCGCCCTCGAGCAGGCGCCCGCGCTCGCGCAGCCGCTCGAGGGCCGCCCGCACCGGACCGAGCCCGAGGCCCAGCCGAGTCGCGACCTCGGCGCTAGTAAAGGGCACGTGGGTCCGCGCGTAGCGGGCCAGGAGCTGCTCGAGCGGCTCTTCGACCAGCTCCAAGAAGGGCAGCGGCAGCCCCATCGGTGGGACCACGCCGAGCGCGTCGCGGTACATGCCCGCGTCCTCGGCCGCGATCACTCGGAGCTGCTCGGCGATCGGCACCTCGGCCACGCGACGCTGCGCGACCAAGCTGGAGATCCACGCGTCGAGCTGCCCGCGCTGGTCGACGACGACTCGCTCGCTCAGCTCCGCTCGGGTCAGATCACCGAGCTCGCGCAAGGCGTCGTGCAGCTGATCCGCGTCGCGGATCGCTCGGCGTGGATCGAGGCGCTGGAGCGTGAGCTCGACCTCGGCGACCGCCTCGCGATCCAAGAGCTCGCGCAGCTCGGCGTCGCCCAAGAGCTCGCGCAGCTGCGCGTGATCCAGCGCGAGCGCCTGGGCCCGCCGCTCGGCTCGCGGCTGGTCGTCGTCATATAGAAACTTCCCGACCCATGAAAACACCAGCGCCGCCGCATAAGGTGAGGCCGAGCGGCTCTCGACCTCGCGCACGCGCAGCCGTCGGTCCGCGACCTGCCGCATCAGCTCGGTCAACGCGGGCAGATCGAACACGTCGCGCAGGCACTCGCGGTAGGTCTCGAGCACGATCGGGAAATTGCGGTGCTTGCGCGCAACCGCGAGCAGATCGGCGGCCCGCTTG
>CBFGLP010000213.1:0-4034 GCA_965649595.1 uncultured Myxococcales bacterium
CTGCTCTTCTGATCTCGCCCCGTCAGGGGCGGGCAGGGGGCGGAGGACCAGGCACGGCGTTGCCGGGACGGGGGAGGGACCGGCCACGGTCCCTCCATCAAGACTAGGAAATCCTTGTGCTCGGTTGCGTTCCGAACGCAACCGAGCACGGGGATTACTCGGCGCGCAGGCTGGCTAGGAATTGTGGGGGGACGGCGATCTCGAGCTGGGTCAGCTCGATCGTCTCGGGGACCTGGTCCGGCAGCTCGAGGCTGATCAGCGACCCCTCGGCGTCGGGGATCCGATGGCGAGCGCCGACCAGCGCTTCGCTTCGACCGTCGGCGCTGGCGAGCGCGAGCACGGGGTCATGGGCGAGCGCATGCGCGGGGATCCGGCCGGGGATCGACCACCAGCGCTGGTGGCCGTCGTCGCCGATCCACCCGAGCAGCAAGGTGCCATCGACTCGCGGCGCGGCGTCCTGGGTCGCCCAGCTGGTCACGGTCACGATCCGCTCGAATGCCTTGTTCCAGGTCCAGTCCGACGCCCAGTTGCCGTCGTAACACTGGCTCATGAAGTCGTGGGCGCTGGTCGGATCGTGGAGGGACTGGTCGCGCAGGCCGAAGCCCCACGCGCCGATCAGCCCCTCGGTGTAGGGGTAGGTCAGATCAGGCTCGGTCACGACCTCGCCGGGGCAATCGACGTGCTGGAGGCCCTGCAGGTGGCCGACCTGATGCACGAAGAGGTCGGCGCTGCGCTGTGGATCGGGGCCGATCGAGCCGACGCCGATCCGCAGCCAGCCGGCGAGGGGATCGGCGTACGCGATCGGGGCGACGGCCTGCGGACCCTCGAGCAGCACGCCGCAGGGCTCGAGCACGCCGTAGTAGTAGGTGTCCGGATCGGCTTGTTCGGCCAAGCGCAGCTGCTGGATCGGCTCGAGCATGTCGGCCATGACGCTCGGCTCGGTCGTGACGACGAGCGGCTCGTCGCGCAGCTCGATCGTCAGCGCCTGAGTCGGGCTCTTCATGAACAGCATGTCCTCGTAGAGCGCTGCGACCGTGGTCACGTCGACCGTGGTCGAGCAGCCCGGCCACGCGAGCTCGAGCGGCACCAGCACGACCTTCATCGTCGCGGGCTCGGGGCGGATCTCGACGAACGCAGGCTCCCCCGCGCGAGGGATGATTGGGGCCACGTCGGGCGGTGCCAGCTCGGCGTACTCGCTCTCGACCTCGACGAGCGCCACCGACAGGCGCAGGTCCGGGGTCATGTCTTCGGCGCTCAGCTCGAAATTGAAGGTAGCGTCGAGGTTGCCGGGATCGGACTCAGCCTCGATGGTCAGGATCTCTTCGCGGACGCTCGGCGCTTGGCCGGGACGCTCGAGCGTCAGCTGGGCGGCGATCGGGCGCGGCTCGAAGTCCGGGCCGAGCGTCCAGTGGACCCGCACGAGCGCCGGGCGGCCGCTCACGATCGGAGCGACGCGCTGACCGGACTCGATCCACTCGCCGTCGAGCGCGATCGGGATCGCCACGCCCTGGTTGATCTCGACCTGGGCGATGTCGATGTCGTGGGCCAACGCGGCCGGCTCGTCGATCGGGTCGCCGCCATCGTCCGAGTCGGGATCCGCACAGGCGATTGAGCACGAGAGCGCGAGCGCGAGCGTGACCGTGATCGTCTTCATGGGTATCACTTGTCCACCTGAGCCTCGTGCTTCGACCCGCATTCGCGTGGGGGAGTCGCACGACGTCGACAATCAGTTCATGTGCCCGGAGTGAGGTGTGCGGGCAGGTGAACTACGTAGGGCGTGCGTGGCCAGGCGATCCGCCACGTCACTCGCCGCGCGCACGCTCGAGGACCTCGCTCGGCACGACGATCGGGCCCCTCGACCCGGACGGGTCGACTAGGCCCAGCTCGATCTGCTCGGGGACCACGTCGGGCAGCTCGATGCTGATCAGATCGCCGTTCGCGTCGGGGACTCGAGTGCGCGCCCCGACCAGCGCGACCTCGCGGTCACCCTCGCGGGCGATCGGCAAGATCCGTTGCCGCTCGAGCGTACGAGCCGAGATCCGACCCTTGGTGGTCCACCAGCGCTCGTAGCCATCATCGCCGATGAAGCCGAGCAGCAAGGTCCGGTCGGCCTGCGAGGCGGTGTCCTGCTGATTCCAGCTGGTCAGCGTGCGGATCCGTTGGAAGGTCTTTCGCCAGGTCCAGTCCGAGGCCCAGTTGCCGTCGAAGCAGTAGGTCATGAAGTCGTGAGCGGTGGTGGGCCAATACAGGCTGAAGTTGCGCACGCCAAAGCCCCACACGCCGATCTGCCCGTCATCGTAGGGGTAGGTGGGATCGGGGTTGCCTGCGGCTTGGCCGGGGCAGTAGACGTGCTTGAGGCCCTGCATGTGGCCGACCTCGTGCACGAAGGTGTCGGCGCTCCACTGCAAGTCGGCGATCTGCATGCCGACCGCGGCGCGCTGCCAGGCCGAACCCGGATCGTCCTCGGCAACGGCGACGGCGATGCCAGTGGGCCCACTGCTCAGTACCCCGCAAGGTCGGAAGAGCCCGTAGTAATAGGTGTTGGGGTCGGCCGCCTCGGTCTCGCGCAGCTGCTGGACCGGCTCGAGCAGATCCGCGATGTACTCGGGCTCGGTGGTCACGACGATCGGCGTATCGCGCAGCTCGAGCGTGACCGACTGGGTCGGGTTCTTCATGAACAGCATGTCCTCGAAGTGCTGCGCGACCGGGACCGGATCGGCGATGGTTGCACAGCCCTGCCAGGTCAATTGCATCGGCACGATCACGACCTTTATCTCGAGCGGATCGGGCACGACCCCGACGAGCTCGAGCTCGCCGGTGCGGGGGCTGATCGGCTCGACGCTGGGGGCCGGCAGCGCGGCGTACTCGGGATCGACCTCCCATAGCGAGACCGAGAAGCGCAGCCCGGGGACCATGTCCTCGGCGAGCAGCTCGAACGCGAAGGTGCCGGTCAGGCTCCCGGGGTTGGGTGGCCCCTCGATCATCAGGGTCTGCGTACGGATCACGGGCTCGGTGTCGGGGGCTTCGAGGGTCAGCCGGGCCTCGATCTCGCGCGGCTCGAACTCGGGTGTGAGCGCCCAGTGGACGCGCAGCAGCGTGTCGCGGCCCATCGAGATTGCTGCGTTGCGCTGCTCGGGCACGACCCACTCGCCCTCGACCGCGATTGGGGTCGCTACACCCTGGTTGACCTCGACGAGCGCGATGTCGATGTCGTGGGCGAGTGACTCGGGTGGCGACTCGCTAGTGTCGTCGGTGCCCTGGCTCTCGTTCGCGTCCTCGGCGAGCCCCTCCGCCTCGTCGTCGCTGCTGGTCGAGCCCTCACAGCCAGCCAGCAGAGCCAGTGATGCCGTCACGATCCAGGCCCTCGGAGCCATCGACCTGCGTCGTCCTTGTCCCATTGCCTTGGCCTTCATCCGGCCCTGCAATGTCCGGAACGGCGTGATTGCGACCGAGCTCGGGCGTGAGTTCTGCGAGCAGGCGATGTGCTTACGTAGTGATGGCGAGGGTGGCTGCCAGGGTGGGGCAGCCCGACCACGGAGTCGAACCGATTGACCGATTTCGTGGCATCGTTGCGAGGTGACTAGCTTCGATCCTCGGCACTGGTACCTCGCTGCCATACCTGCATCGCTCGTCGCCTGTGGACCGCCCGGCATCCCTGCCTTCGACGAGGACGTCGGTGACGACGCGACCGACGACTCTCCCGACGTCACGGATAGTCCAACGAGCGACGAGTGGACCGACTCGTCGGACGGCGAAGAGGCGCCGCCGCCCGAGTGCTACTCCGACGCGGATTGTCCATATGGCTACTATTGCTTGAATGGAAGCTGCGAGTACTACGGCTGCCTCGACTGGTGCGAGGAGGATGATGCCTGGTACGAGTGCTACTCCGACTACGAGTGCCCGCCCGGCTACTCGTGCGTCTACAACGAGTGCCAAGGGATCCCGACCCCCTTCTACTGCGAGCCGCCCGAGTTCGAGGAGCTGGCCGTGCCCGATCTCGGCGGTCCGGTGCTCGAGCTGAGCTTCGTCGACGT
>CBFGLP010000214.1:0-2595 GCA_965649595.1 uncultured Myxococcales bacterium
CGCGCCGCAGAGCGGCAACATCGTGCTGCTCGGGTACATGTCCGAGACGGTCGACTTCGGCGGTGGACCGCTGGTCAGCGCCGGTATGCGCGACATCTTCGTGGCCGCGCTCGATGCCGACGGCGGGCACCGCTGGAGCGCCAACTATGGCGACGCGACCGACCAGTTCACCAACTCGAGCGAGACCAGCACCTGGATGACGCTCGACATCGAATCGAGCGGCGCGATCGTGTTCGGCGGCGCGCTGCAGGGCACGATCGCGATCGACGAGGGCGTCGTGCTGAGCGCGAACGGCACCGACCCCGACGCGTTCTTCGTGCGGCTCGACGGCAACGATGGGTCGTTCTTGGCTGGCGACCGGTTTGGCACGACCTCATCCGAGGTGCCGCTCGATGTCGACGTGACCGACACCGGCCACTTGCTCATGGCCGGCCGCGCGTTCGGGACCAAGATCGACTTCGGTGTTGCAGGCACCATCAGCCTTCATGGCAGCAGCGACGGCTTCATCGTCAAGCTGCCGCTCGGCGGCTGAGCTCGAGCCGTGGTCGCGTGGAACGCCGGGTAGCTCACCAGTGCTGCTCTCGCTCGCGCGAGGCGAACGCGGCGCGACACTCGGTCGAGCGTCGAGCCGCGCCGCGTCGGCTCGATCGAGTGGATTCGGCCCCCGACAGTCACGCGTTGGCGGTGTGCTACGAGCCACGCATGGGCGGTCGGCTGATGACGCGTGCTCGACACTCGGTGGAGTCGGTCACGACTCTCATGAAGCTCATTCGAGATCCCTACGGGCTGCTCGACGAGCGTCGCCGCGCGCACGGAGAGCTGTTCGAGTTCCGACTGCCCGGAATACCGGTCTCGATCGCTTGCAGCGATCCCGAGGCGGTACGCAAGCTCATCGCGAGCTCCTATGACCAGGCCTCGCGCTTCGCCGGCGGCGTCGAGCTCTTCGTCGATCGGCTCGCGCTGATCCTGACCGACGACGAGCCACACCGCCAGCGCCGCAAGCTGCTCAGCCCCGGGTTCAACGCCGAGGGCGTGCGCGCGTTCGGACCGGTCATGCTCGAGGTCGCCGATAGCGTGCTCGAGCGCCTGCCGCTCGGCCAGTCAATACCCATGCTCCCCGTGATGCAGGACATCACCATTCGGGTGATCCTCCGCTGCGTCTTTGGTGTGTCCGAGGGCCCGCGCTTCGAGGAGCTGCGTCAGCTCGTGCTCGAGTACCTCCGGCTCTCGTTCGCCGTGGAGATGCAGCTGCTGCGCAGCGTCCAGTCGCCGCGCTTCGCCCGACAGATGGTCATGAAGCTGAGCGGGCGAGCGCGCTCGCACCCGGTCGACGAGCCCTTCACGCCCTCGCGCCTACCCTTGCAGCGGATCGCGGACCACCTCGGCCGGATCTACGCCATCTTCGACGCCGAGATCACGCGGCGCAGCGCCGAGCCGGCGTCGAGCGGGCCGAGTGACGTGCTCTCGATGATGCTCGACGCCCGCTTCGAAGACGGCGAGCGGCTCTCGCACGACGAGCTGCTCGCCCAGCTCATGATGCTCGTGATCGGCGGCTACGAGACGACCGCGGTGACGCTGTGCTGGGCGACTCACTGTGTGATGCAAGATCGCGATGTGATCGCCAAGGTCCGAGCCGAGCTCGACGCGGTCATGGGCGGCGGCTTCGACCCGGCCCGAGTCCGTGACCTCGGCTACCTCGGCGCCGTGATCCAAGAGTCGATGCGCCTATACCCGGTCGCGGTCGGCATGTCGCGTCGCCTGCGACAGCCGCTCGCGGTCGGGGACCGCGAGCTCCCGATCGGCACGATCGTCACGGCGTGCATCTATCTCGTGCAGCGCGACCCCTCGCTGTGGCCGGAGCCCGAGCGCTTTCGTCCCGAGCGGATGTTGGAGAGGCGACCCCCCGCGCATCTGCACTTCCCCTTCGGTGCTGGCGTGTGGCGCTGCCTCGGCGCCGCGTTTGCCGAGCACGAGATGCGGATCGTCCTCGCGCGCCTGCTCGGGCGCTTCGATCTGCGGCCGGATCCGGAGTTCGACGTGCGCGCGGAGCTGCGGGGGCTGGTGGTGGGGCCCTCGTATGGGCTTCGGGTGCTCGCGGAGCAGCACCGGTAGCACGCCCGGCCGGGGATCAGTCGTCCGCGTAGAGCTCGCGAATCACCGGCGACTCCTCCGACGACCACCACGGCTCGTCGGCATCGTCCTC
The DNA here is from genome assembly GCA_965649595.1 of uncultured Myxococcales bacterium. Lineage (GTDB taxonomy): Bacteria > Myxococcota_A > Polyangia > Nannocystales > Nannocystaceae > Plesiocystis. Next base: position 2,204 of record CBFGLP010000214.1, read on the forward strand.
GTCGGCATCGTCCGCATCGTCCTGGTCAGCAAACTCGCGCGACGCCGCGTCCAACCAGGGCGTCCCTTCCCAGTCGCCGTTGTTGTCATAGTCCTGCTCGCCGACGTTGCGCAGCTTCGGCACCGGCACGGCGCGCGGCTGGTGGCTGACCATCCACGAGTTGCGGAACATGTCGAGCATCAAGTGGTAGCCGTGCTCATGCTCGACAAAGAGGATCGGCGGCACCAGCAAGTGCGGCGCGTCGATCAGGACCTCGACGTCGAGGTAGTTGGAGGGCTGGCTGCCGTCGTTCCAGCAAGCCGCGAAGTTCACGGGCGCGAGCGCCTGATCCGAGAGCACGTGGATCTTGCCGCCGTCGATCACGAACTTGTCGAGGTCGAGGAAGATCTCCT
>CBFGLP010000215.1:0-3288 GCA_965649595.1 uncultured Myxococcales bacterium
CGACCGACGCGACCGACGCGACCGACATGGACGCGACCGACATGGACGCGACCTCGACCGAGTCGGACGGCAACAACTGCCTCGAAGAAGAGATCGCCTGCGACGGCATGGACGAGGACTGCAACAACGTGGTCGACGACCTCGACGCGGGCCTCGACGGCTTCTGCGACTGCTACCGGATCGGCATCCTGGGCACCGCGGGCGCCAACCCGGCGTCGAACTTCGAGGTCTGGCTCGAGGACAAGGGCACGACCGCGACCCGCTTCGGCACGGTGGCCAACCACACGCTGACGCAGGCCGAGCTCGATCAGTTCGACATCCTGATCATCGACCGCCTGACCCACGTGTACTCGGTCGAGGAGCAGATGCTCCTCCAACAGTGGATCGCCGACGGCCACGGGATGATCAGCATGGCCGGCTACACCAACGCCCAGATCGACCGCGATCAGCAGAACTCGTTGGTCGCGGGCGTCGGCCTCAGCTACGAGGCGCCGATCTACCTCAACCCGGTCGAGGAGTGGCAGAACCACCCGATCGCCGAGGGTGCCCAGACCGTGCAGATCTACGGTGGCTGGCGCGTGGCCGGCAACGGCGAGGTGTTCGTGCGCCCGGCTGGCGAGCCGCAGAACTCGTTCGGCACCGCGATCGAGCTGGGCACCGGCGCGGCGATCGTGTTCTCCGACGAGTGGGTCAGCTTCGACTCGGAGTGGCAGGCGATCCCCGAGGTCCCGATCTTCTGGTCGAACATGATCGAGTGGGTCGGGCCCAAGGAGTTCTGCTTCGATCCGCAGTGATCCTCGATGCCGCGCTTCGAGGGGTCGCGCCCGCGGGCGCGGCCCCTCTCGTTTTTACTCGAGCGGGGCCGCGGTGCAGGTCTGGCCCATCGAGCACTCGCCGGCCTTGCAGCCCTGGTACATGCAGAGCCCTGCTTCGCAAGCATAGTTGTCCGCGTCGAAGGCCGGCTGCGCGGTGGCGCAGTCCTGCGGGCTCTGACACGCGGTGGTGCACAGCGGGATGTCGAAGCTGTCGGAGCAGGTGTACTGGGCACCGAGCTGCTGACATTCGGCGTCGCTCGAGCAGCCCGTGAACACGCAAGCTCCCGCGTCGCACTCGTAGTTCGACGCGATGTAGGGCCCGATGCCCATGTCGCAGTCGGCCGGCGTCACGCAGCCGGGCAGGCAACCGTTCACACCCGAGGTCGGGCGGCACTTCTGTCCGGCCTGGCACTCGTCGTCGCCCTTGCAGCCGAGCCAGAAGCAGCCGCCCTCGTGGCACTGCCAATTGTCCTCGTCATACGCGGGCAGCGGCTGCGCACAGTCGGCCGCGCTCGTGCAGGCGGTCGTGCACACGGGGAAGGCCTCCCCCGTGTCGCCGTCGCCGTCTCCCGAGTCGCCGTCGCCGTCGCCCGAGTCGCCATCGCCGGTATCGCCGTCACCATCACCCGTGTCCCCATCGCCGTCGCCGACTTGCTCGGTCCCGTCCTGATCGCTCGCCTCCTGCCCTTCCCCCTCGCCCTCGCTCGAGGCGTCCATCGCTTCATCGCCGCCCGTGTCGGGGCGCTGCGAGCCATCGTCCGCGCACGCGAGGGCGACGAGGGTCAAGACGGGGATCAGGTGCAGGTGCACGCGCAGCATCGGGCGCCGAGGGTATCCGAGCGCGCGGGCCTCGTCGCTGGTCACTGCGATGGCCGAAGGAAGCAAGCCCGCTCAGGCCTGGGCCGTCTGCGTGCCCTCGTCCGTAGCCGGACGCCGACCCAGCTCGTGGTGACGATGCGCAGGACGCCACGCCACCCCGAGCTCGCGCAGGCCGACCAACGAGCCGTCGTCCTGGCGAGCCAAGACTCGCTCGCGACGGATCCGGTGGTCGTCGATCGCCTGGCCGAGCAGCAGCTCGACGATCTCCCGCGGTCGCGCGCTCGGCCCTTCGAGGTCGCTGCGCAGGCGGAAGCGGAGCAGGTCGTGCTGCTCGTCGACGACCGCCCACACCAGCCGCTCGTCGAGCTCGATCGTCACGCTCTTGCTGCCCTTGCTCGATCGGCGGCCCTTCTTCTTCGCCTTGATCCGCTGGTCTCGGGTCACGCTCAGGCCCCCGCCGGCGAGCAGCCCGGCGATCCGCTCGGCCAAGCCGGCGCGCAGCTCGGGCGCGAGGTCGTCGAGCTCGGCCGCGAAGTCGGCCCCGACGATCAGCTCGCCGAGCTTCTTCTCGTTGGGCGCGACCACGCGAGCGTCGAGCAGCGCGAGCCCGGGCGGCGCGACTCGACGCAGGCGCTCGAGCAGCTCGGCCGCGATCGCCTCGCGCTCGCCCGCGTCGAGCAGGTTGGCCATGTCCATCGCCGAGCGCGAGAGCAGCAGGTCGACGTCCATCACCTCCTCGTCCGCGCCCGATCCGAGCGCGAGCGCGGGCCCGAAGCTCATCCGCGGCTGCGGCGAGAACCCGCGCGAGAACGCCATCTCGACGCCCGCCCGCCTGAACATCCGCGGGATGATGCGGACCAGATCGAGCTGGCTCATGAAGCGCAAGGTGCCCTGCTTGGCGAAGAACAGGCGCACGCGGCTGTAGGGCGCCTCGGCGGCGGCCTTGAACGCGCTGTCGTCGTCGAGCTTGCTCGCGGCGATCCGACCCCTGATCGCAGAGCTGATCCGCGAGAGCGGCACGAGGTCACCGGACTGAGCGACCTCGGCCTGCTCGCGCGCCGCCTCCTCGCGCTCGCGCGCGGAAGTCCGCTCGGCGAGCGAGCGCAACGCGACGATCCTCTCGCTGCGCATCTCCGACAGATCACAAGCGACGCCGCAGTCGTAGCAGACCAGCCGCTTGGCCTCGGCCTGCGCCGCCTCGACGCTCGTGTGGTGGACCTTGGCCCCGACCGGCTTGCCGCAGGGCGGCGACACGCGGCCCTGCAGCGCCTTGCGATACTCACCCTCCAAGAAGCCCGGCTCGAGCCCGACGTCGAGGTGCGACCAGGGCAGCGGCACGCCGACTGGCAACGTGCGCGTATAGACCTCGGGCTCGATGCCGACCTGGTCGAGCGCGTCGAGCCAGACCTCGAACCGGAAGCACTCCTTCCAGCCGTCGAAGCGCGCCCCGTGGCGATAGGCGTGCTCGAGCACCTCGCCCATTCGCCGATCGCCGCGCGCGAACAAGCACTCGAGCCAGCTCTCGCGCACCGCGTGGGTCTTGATGCCCAGCTTGGCCCGCCGGGCCAGCTCGCGCAGCATCGTCGCCTTGCTCTCGAGCTCCTCCATGCCGTCCATCGCCGCCCACTGGAAGGGCGTGTGCGGCTTGGGCACG
>CBFGLP010000216.1:0-2003 GCA_965649595.1 uncultured Myxococcales bacterium
CAGCCCCATCCACTCGATCGCCAGCGTCAGCGAGTCGAGGCGCGTGCGCGCCAGCTCCGGGTGGCTCAGGTACATGCGCGAGCCAATGCTCGGGCGGCTACCGAAGGGCTCGAAGGGCTTGTGGGGGTCGAGCGCCCGATCCTCGTATTGGATCTGCAAGTTGGTGAGGCCCTGGACCTGGACCAAGATGCGTACGAGATCGAGCTGCAGCGCCTCGAAAGGGGAGTAATTGGTGCTGCCGTCCTCGGCCCGACGCAGCAACACCCGAAGCGTTGGCCAGCGGTCCCCACTCTTTGCGATCGGCTCGATCGGCGGCGCGGCGGCGTCTATCGTGAACGTGAGCGTGAGCGTGTCGGGGATCGGATTGTCGTTCAGGCTGTTCAGCACGGCGCTCGTGACGATCACCGGCATCCAGCCCTTCGCGGTGGTCAGCTCGAAGGTCAGCTCGTTGCTCAGCGCATCCGCCAATCCCGGATAATTGGGGTCCTCGCTCCCACCGAGCGGCGGCACCTCCAGCTCGGCCAAGAGCGCGGGTATGTTGAAGCTGGCCGGCACGAACGCGAGCATGAGGGTGAGCGCGCGAGTGCCTTCGCTCAGCGCCAGCGAAGGCGAACGCAGGCCCCAGCCGAGCGAGGCCTGCGGCGGCGCGGCCTCCTCGGAGCTCGGCGCCCGACCAAAGGTCTTCCAGCGGGCGACCTCGGCAAAATCGACGACCGCAGTTGCGTCCGCGTAGGCGTAGAGGTTGTGCCACTCGACCAACTCGGGGATCGGCGCGGACAATCCTGCGATGCCGCGCTCGACGTCCACGAGCAGGCCGCTCACGTCCAACCATTCGTAGTGAAGTGGGCTCGCGTTGGCGGGGTCGGCTGCGTTCGCGACCAGTTGATCGCGAACGAGCTGGAGCATGTCGAGCTGGCCCGGCTGCAAATACCCAGCCATTCGCTGCTTCGCGAGCGTCCAGCTGAACGAGTCAGGCGCGACCTGAAGCCCGTCGTCCTCGATCGCATCACCGAGCACATAGGCGACCATCGCGTCGAAGCCGGCGGGATTATCGCGGCTAGCCCATACGTTATTGAGAATGAACTGCTGGCGGGCGATGCGATGCTTCTCGGCGTGCGCCCGGGTGAGGATGTCCTCCAGCTTGGCCCATTCGGCGTCTTCCAGCTCCTGGACAGCGATCACGTCGCTAGCAACCTGCGCGAGCCGCTCGAGACGCTCGGCAGACATCGCGAAGAAAAACTCGAGGAGCAGGATGTACTCGTGGTAGCCGGTGACGCTGGTGGCTCCCGAGCCCGTCCAATCGACGGTGTAGAACGCTTCGCTCAGCGCATCCGCGAAGGTCGGGGGGGGCGATGGAAAGGTCCAGGCGTTTCCGCGGTGGCGCTTGCCGATCTCCTCGACCCACGCGACCAGGCCTGGCCACTCTTCGTCATCGGTCGGCGTGTCCGAGAGCCGAGCGCCGAGCCGAATGAGCGCGCGCAGCTCGTGATGATTCATCAGGAGGCCCTGCTCGCAGAAACGAATCTTCGTCAGCAGCGAGGCGACAAACGCGATATTGACGGTGGAGAACCAAAACTTCGGGACTGGATCCCCAGGCTTCGGATCGCCCAGCGCGATCCTCATCATCAACTCGAATGCCTCTGCATCCGTGAGGCTCGTCGTCTCCTTGTTCTTCCACACGTCGCCGAGCCCGGTGATGTCGCGGCGCACGAACACGGAGCGCAACTCGGCCACCTGGGCGCGGCTGACGAAGATGTCCCGCTCGGTCTCGTAGGTGCGCGGGACTCCGCTGACGTCGCGACCCGCATTGAGGGCCGTGCCGGCCGGCAAGCGGACCTGCGCGACCCGGGGCGCGAGCCGGAACACCACCGCCGCCCGGTCAGCGACCGCCGGCTCGGGCAGCATTTGCAGCACTTCCCGATAGTAGTAATCGAGGTGCCGCCCGGTCAGGCCGTTTAGCTGCTCGCGCGCGTGGCCGAGCAGCTCGAGGAAGGTCAGCAGCA
>CBFGLP010000217.1:0-6560 GCA_965649595.1 uncultured Myxococcales bacterium
TACACGTGCTTGCCGATCGTGTAGTCGGCCCCGACGGTCGCTTTGATGAAGGGGCGCCGCTCGACGATCGTGCCGGTGAACTCGTTGACCGGGTTGCCGATCCCGTCGCGGGGCGTGACGTCGAGGTTGATCGGCATCTCGACCCGGAAGTCGTACTGCTGGGTCGGGATGATCAGCGCGCCCTCGCCCCACAGGCCCATATCGTCGAGGAAGGGCAGCTGGGCGGCGAAGTCGAGCCCGACCACGTGCATGCGCGGGTAGACCAGCGTGACGTCGGACTGGAACCAGTAGCCGTTGACGGCGGGCTGATCGAGGGGGCCACGCTGGGTCGAGATCGCCTGGTGGGGGATCGGGATGTCGGAGAAGCCGTAGTAGTAGGACGCGCTGAAGTCGACGGGGCCCGCCCGCGAGCCGACCTTGAACGCCGCCTGACCGTTGGTGATGTTGACCGGTGGGTTCTCGACCTTGGCGCTGACCGAGGGATAGAACTGGTCGTTGGCGGTGATGAAGTTCTGCAGGAACGCCATCTTCGCCCGGTCAGCGTCGTTGGAGAAGTTGACCGGCGTCTGCGGATCGGCGAGCGCCTGCGAGGCCGAGGGCGGCAGCAAGGCCGGGTAGAAGAGCGGCACGTAGACGCCCTGGAACCACAGCTTGTCCTGCAGCGGCGAGAAGTCGACGACCAGCATCTGGTTGGCGATCGGCTCAGTAAAGATCGGGCGATCCTCGAGGTCGTCGGGGTTGATGTTGTTGGTCGGGTTGAACTTGTCGGCCGAGCCCCACACGACGATCTGCCGGCCGACCTTGATGTCGAGGTTCGGCAGCGCGTCGTAGATCGCCACGTAGGCGGCGTCGCTCTCGATGTGGAAGGGCGCGAGCAGCTGCATGCTCGACAGGTCGTTGAGGCCCGAGACCTGCGACACGCCCAAGAACACCGGCTCGATGTCGGCGACGATCTGGATGTGCTCGTTGGGCTGGTACGAGAGGTAGAACTCGAGCCGGTTCTCGTTGCGGCTGACGGTGCCGCGCGGGATGTTCTGGCCCTGCTTGAACGCCGAGGGCGGCTCTTCGTAGTCGGCCAGGGTCGGCTGGGTCGGGTTCCAGCGGCGGCCCTGGTGGATGTTGTCGACGTCGATGTAGACGCTGCTGACGACCCGCGCCCGGAAGTCGAGCTTGCCGCCGAGCAGGCCCTCGCCGCTGCGCCGCTTGGGATCCTCGGGCGGCGCCTCCTCGATCGTCGGGACGTCGAGCGTCTCTTCGGTGCCGAAGATGTCGCCGAGATCGAGCTCCTCGGCCGGCGCGACCTCGGGGCCGCCGACGATCGTCTCGGTCTCGGCGTCGGGGGGCGTCTCGGCTTCGGGCGCCGCCTCGGCATCGGGAGGAGCCTCGTCCTCGCCCTCGGGCGGGCCAAAGAACGCGTCCATCATCGCGTCGTCTTCGGCGTCGCTCGCTGGCTCGTCTTCGCTGGGCGCGTCGGAATTGACCGGCGCGTCCGAGCCCGCAGGGGGGCTAGACGCGCTGGGGGGATCCTGCCCTGCCGGAGGTTGGAGAAGCAGGAGGAGGGCTAGGACGGAATCGATCGAGGAGAGCACTGGAGATGGATCAGCGCAGCAAGGTCTTGCGCGAGAACAGGTCGTCACCGACGCCCTGGTTCACCTTGACGTCGGACAGCTTGATGATCGTCTCGGCCCCGGTCTTGAGGTTCTTCATCGAGATCTCGGTCGGCGTCGAGTGGCCCTCGATCTTCACCCACGAGCTGCGCGTCTGCTCGCGCGTGGCGTTGCCGGAGCCGTCGTAGTACTTGAGCTTGGTGACGCCGCCCTTGGTCTTGTCGATCGTGATCTCGATCTTCGAGAAGTTGCTCTGGACCTCGGGCTTGGGCGTGAGGGTCAGGTAGGTCTCGTTGCCCGACTGCCCGTCGATCGTGGCGTCGAACTTGTCGGACAGCTTGGCCATCACCATGTCCTCGGCCGTGAACTCGCTGCCGAGGAAGCCCTGGCTCTCGGTGTGCGCGGCGATCTTGCGCACCTTCTTGAACTCGGGGCTGTACATCCACAGCTCGTCGCCGGACATCAGGATCTTCATGCCAGCGACGTCACCGGGGGCAGTGAACTCGATGTACTGCTTATCGAGCCCCTTCATCGTCATGTCGAACTGCAGCGTCGTCTTCTTGCTGCCGTTCTTGAAGATCTCCATCGACGCCGTGTAGCTCTGATCGCCGAACACCGAGGCGTCCTTGTCGAGCTTCTTCAGGACCGCTGCACCGTCGGCGGCGGCGTGAACTTCGGTTGGGTTCACGACCAGCGCGAGGGCGACGGGAGCAGCAAAGACGAAAGCGGCGAGGACGGTGGAGAGTTTCATGGCGGAGGCTCCGAAGTGCGCGGCCTGCTCGATCCGGGGCAGCCGGGCGGCTCTTCAGACGCCGCGAGGCAGGACCTATTCTCGATCAGGCGGGCCGATGTACAGGCTTCGAATGCGGGTCTGAAGGGCCTGCAGCCCTACGAGGAGTGATCGGGATCACAGCTTGCGTTCGCCCGAGCGATGCTGCGCGTGAAGCCTGAACAGCTGCCTGAACGCGAGGGTTCGACTGGCGACAGCTTCAACGGCCTCGCAGCCGTCAGTCGCGTCCGAATAGCAAAACGCCCTCCCGGCTGCTGCCGAGAGGGCGTTTGGCCATCGATCAGCGAGTGTGATCAGGATTTCGCGTTCGTGTTGTCGGGCGATGAAGATCGCTCGCGCCCTCGCAGGAGCATCGGTGTGAACCACACTGCACCGAGCGCCGCACCGATCAGGCCGATGGCGAGGCCCGTTCCGAACTCCTGGAGCGGCGGCATCTCGGAGAAGCCCAGCACCGAGAACGCGAGCGCGAGCTGGACCGCACTGATGATCATCACTGCTCCGAGCTCGCGCACCGCGATCTCGCCCGCCTTGGGTCCACCGATCTGGCGAGCGCGGTGGCCCAGGTGGATCGCGAAGTCGACCCCGGCACCGAGGGCGATGCAAGCAACCATGCTGGTGCCGACCGAGATCGGATGCCCCAGCATCGCGAGGATCCCGGCCGTGAACGCCAAGGTCCACAGCGCCGGAAGCAAGGCGAACAAGGTCCGGTTGAGCAAGAGCACGAGCGCGAGCGCGAGGATCGAGATCCCCGTCGAGGCCAGCAGCGAGGAGGTGACGCTCTCGGCGAACGCCTGTCCGATCACGGGCTGACCAGTGAGCCGGACCTTCATGGGGACCTCGCGCAGCTCGGTCCCCTCGGCCAGCACGGTGCCCTCGGGCACCGCCCACTCCTCGTCGTCGAGCTCGGCGAAGGCCGGGCGCAGCTCGTCGCAGCGGGCCGCGAAGCCCAGCTCCTCGCACCAGCCCTCGATCGCGTACTTGCCCTTCTCTTCGTCGATCCACGCGCCGAGGTGCTCGGCGGAGGGGGCGATGCCCTCGGGATCCTGAGCCACCGCGGTCGGCAGCTTCTCCTTCATGTACTTCTCGAGCTCTTCGCCGCGCTTGACCAAGAGCTCGGCGGGGTCGAGCGCCTGCATCTCGCTGTCCGGCAGCTCGACCGCGAAGATGCCCTCCTCGGGGTGATCGAGGTTGTCGCGCAGCTCGACGACCTTGGCGAGCAGGGCCTTGGACGGCTTGCCGCCCTTGCGGAGCTCGGCGACGTCGATCGTCTTGCCGGTGATGCGAGCGAGCCGCTCGCTGGCCTCGCGCTCGCGCAGCGCCGCGACCTCGGCCACCTTGGTCGATCCGACCTCGAGCACGTCGCCCGCTGGCGTGTGCCGCTCGACGATCTCGCGCACCTTCGCGGTCAGCTCGACCTGCGCGTGGCCGTCCATCGGCGCGAGCTTGATGTGGATCAGCGCGCCATCGGCCGTCTCGCCGTTGTCGGTCATGAGCTGGGCCATGGCCGGGTGACCGATCAAGTAGGTGAGCACGCGACCCGCTCGCGGCGAGGTCTCGGGCACGCCACGCCGACCACCGAGCGCGGCGTTGAGCACCTCGACTGGCTCGACAACCGAGCGGACATCGGCGATGCCCTCGAGCGCGCGGACCTCCTCGGTGATGTCCCGGATGCTGCGCAGGATCTCGGCCTCGGCCAGCTCGCCCTCGATCGTGACCTGCAGGTAGGTCGAGCCGCCGAAGTTCTCCTCGAAGAAGCGGTTGGCGACCCGGACCTCGCTGTCCTCGTCGAACACGTTGGCGGTGTCGGGATCGGCCCGCATGTCGCGGGCGAGGAACATGCTGACGGCCGCGAGGGCGATCAGCAGCCAGGCCGGCGGGCGGCCGGGGATCGGCAGGGGCCGCTCCGCCTGGTACCTGATCAGCCCGCTGGGCAGGACCGCCAGCATCGCCGGCAGCACCAGCAGCGCGAGCACCAAGAGCAGGAGCACGCCGATGCCCGCGATCACGCCGAAGCGCTGCATCGGCTCTTGCGGCATCACGATCAGCACGAAGAACGCGACCGCGGTGGTCGCCGCCGACATCAAGACCGGCCGCCACAGCTCGCGCAGGGTCTCCGACGCGCGCTCGGGGCTGGGCCCGGAGCGGCGCTGGTAGCCAGACAGGATGTGCACGCCGAACGCCCCGCCGAGCGCGACCATCATGACCGGAGTCGACGAGCTGACGATCGTCAGCGCCTCGTCGAAGCGGCCGTGCGCGCCCATGATCAGCGCCACGCCGAGCCCGGTGACCAGCAGGTTGAGGACCGCCGCGGTGACCGAGCCGAGCAGCAGGGCCGAGGCGACGGCCAGCACCGCGATCACGATCGGCGAGAGCCGATCCATGTCCTTGCGGCTCGACTCCGACGCGGCCATCTCGACGTAGGGCGCGCCAGCGAAGTGGGACTCGCCCTCCCACTGGTCCTCGACCACCGCTCGGATGTCGTCGAGGGTCTTGCGGCGGGCCGCGAAGCCCTCGGGCCCCTTGTCCTCACGCGGGAGCAGGAACACGAGCAGCGCGGCCGCGTTGCCGTCGGTCGAGATCAGGTTGCCGACCGCGTCACGGCTGCCGAGCACTCGCTCGCGGATCGCGTCCGCGTCCTTCATGGACTTGGGCACGAGCGAGTCGACGATCAGGCCATCGTCGGTCACGACCGGGTTGGGCAGGTCGGTGAACGAGAGCGCGACCTTGACCCCGGGCAGCCCGCCGATCTGCTCGTTGATCTTGCGGACCTGGTCGATCCGCTGCGGTAGCAGCATGCTGCCGCCCTCGGCGGTCAGGCCGACCAGCGCGATCTCCATCATCCCGAACCGATCGGCGACCGCGTGGAAGTTCTCGACGTCCGGGTGGTCCGGCGGCAAGAAGGCCAGCACGTCGTCGTCGTTCTGGATGTTGCCGAGCCCGGGGATCAGCCAGGCGCACAGGGCCACGAACGCGGCCAGGATGACCCAGCGGGCCCTTACGATCGGGTGGATGGGGGCCCCGGTGCAATCACCACCGGAGCTCGACTTCGATACTGAGGCAGGCGAAGAGCTCACCGTCGACCAACCTCTCAGCCCCACACCGGGGTTAGCCACTCACGCCGCTCGGGCACTCGGCCGTGGACGATGTCGTCGAAGTAGCGTTGGAGCTTGCGGGTGATCGGCCCGACCTCGCCCCCACCGACGACCCGCCGGTCGACCGAGCGGACCGGCGTGATCTGGGCCCCAGTCCCGCACAGGAGCAGCTCGTCCGCGACGTAGAGCTCGGTCCGGCCGATCACGCGCTCGACGAAGGGGAGGCCGAGATCCCCAGCCATCGAGATGATGCTGCGCCGGGTGATCCCGTCGAGGTTGTCCTCGGTGCTGGGCGGCGAATACAGCACGCCCTCGCGGACCACGAACACGTGCTCGGCGCTACCCTCCGACACGCTGCCTCGCTCGGTTAGAAGGATCGCCTCGTCGAAGCCGTTGTCGCGGGCCTCGCGACGAGCGAGCGCCGAATTGAGATAGCCGCCGGTCGGCTTCGTGCGGGCCGGAATCGCGTTATCCGGGATCCGCCGCCACGACGACACGCACACGTCGATCATGTCCTTGTCGATGTAGCGCTTGAGCGGCATGCACCAGACCGTCAGCGAAGCGTCGGACTCGCGCAGCACCGGGGCCAGCTCGGCCGCGCCGCTGAACACCATCGGGCGGATGTAGATGTCGTGGCGAACGTCGTTGCGGCGCAGCAGCTCGAGGATGATCCCCGTCAGCTCGTCGCGGGATACCGGCAAGGGGAGGAACAGGACCTTGGCCGAGTGCTCGAGCCGGCGAACGTGAGCGTCGAGCCGGAACACGAACACTTGCTCTCCGTCGTCGGCGAGGTACCCCCGGATACCCCCGAAGCAGCCCAGACCATAGTTCAGCGCGCGGCTACGGACGCTGATGGTCGCCTGCTCGTCGTTGAGCCACTTGCCGTCGATGTAGGTGACGCCCATGGGGCGCGAGGATAAGCGATCGAGCCCGCCGCTCCGAGGGCCAGCGACCAGTGCTGGCGATCTTCAGGCACGCGACTGGATCTCGATCACCTGCGCACGCGCGTTCACGTGCAATGCGGGCCGTTTTCTTGGACCTCCGTGCACTCCGGTTCAGTGCTCGGGATCC
>CBFGLP010000218.1:0-5577 GCA_965649595.1 uncultured Myxococcales bacterium
GCGAGCGACAGCGAGGCTGGACCTGCGACCGAGGCGCTGCTGCTGACGCTCGAGAAGATGTGGCGGGGCGGCATGTACGATCACCTGCGCGGCGGCTTCGCCCGCTACAGCGTCGATCGCGAGTGGCTGATCCCCCACTTCGAGAAGATGCTCTACGACAACGGCCTGCTGCTCGGGCTCTACGCCGAGGCGAGCATGCTCTGGCCGGAGCGGAGCCCCTCGACCGCGGGCGGTCGACTGAGCCACCTGCGTCGGGTGGTCGAGGAGACCGCCGGTTATCTGCTCGCGGACATGCGCGTGGAGGCGGGCGCGGGAGCGATCGCGGGGGCGTTGTACTCGGCGACCGACGCCGACAGCGAAGGCGTCGAGGGCAAGTACTTCAGCTGGACGCCCAGCCAGCTCGCGGAGGTGCTCGGTGACGAGCAGGCGCGCGAGCTCGCCAAGGCGCATGGTGTGACTGCGCAAGGCAACTTCGAGCACGGGATGTCGGTGCTTCATCGCCCGCACGAGCTCTCGCCCGAGCGTGACGCCTCGCTGGCTCCGGCTCGTGCGGCGCTGCTGGCCGCCCGCTACCAGCGGGTCCCGCCGCTGCGCGACGAGAAGGTGCTGACCAGCTGGAACGCGCTAGTGATCTCCGGCTTGGCCAAGGCTGCGACGGCGGCCGAGTCGTGGGGGGCGAGCGAGCTGGCCCAGACTTGGACCAACGCGGCGCGCGACGCTGCCTCGGCGCTGCTGGCCGTGCACCGTGACGAGGGGGGCCGAACCCTGCGCGCGAGCTGGCGCGGTCGCGGTCACACGCGGGCCTACCTCGAGGACGTCGCGCTGCTCGGTCGAGCGCTGCTCGACCTGCACGAGCTCGACCTCGATCCTCGCTGGCACGCCGAGGCCGAGCGGCTGGCCGTCGAGCTGCTCGATCACTACGCGCGACCAGGTGGTGGCTTCTTCGAGACCGCCGATGACGGCGAGCCGCTGATCGAGCGGATCGAGAGCCAGCACGACTCGCCGCTGCCGAGCGGGGTCGCGGTCGCGCTCGAGCTGCTCGGGCGGATCGATCTCGGCGGTAGCGTCGGCGGCTTCTCTGGCGAGCACGCCGAGCGGCTCGGGCAGGTGCGGACGGTGATCGAGGCGACGCTCCATCGCCACCGTGCGGCCGCGAGCCAGCCCTTCGCGATGGCCGGGCTCTTGGTCGCCGCTCGCTGGACGCACCCGAAGGCGACCCACGTGACGGTGCGGGCCGACGCGCCCGCGCGCGGGCAGGCGCTCGCGCGGGTGATCCGAGCGGGACGAGTCGCGCTGCCGCTGCCCGTCGCGATCTCGAGCGCGATCGATCCAGCCCACACCGTCGCGGACGCGCTGATCTGTCGGGGGCAGAGCTGCTCGCTACCGCAGCGAGATCCGCAGGCGGTGCTCCATGAGCTGGGGAGCACGGCTCGGGGGCCTGGCCCGGGGGCCTAGCTGATAACCTCGATCCCGTGCCTGTCCGCGGACTGATCGGCGTCGTCCACCTGCTCCCGCTTCCCGGCGACCCTGCCTACCGAAGCGGCGGGTTCGCGGCTGCCTACGAGCAGGCTCGGACCGACGCAGAGGCGCTCGTCGAAGGCGGCGTCGACGGGCTGATCGTCGAGAACTTCGGCTCCGCGCCCTTCGTCAAGGGCAGCGCTGGCGACCGGATCCCGCCACATCAAGCGGCGGCGCTCGCCCGAGTATGTCTCGCGTGCAAGCAGCTCGGTGTGCCGGTCGGCGTCAACTGTCTGCGTAACGATGCCCACGCTGCGCTCGGGATCGCGGCCGCCTGCGAGCTCGACTTCATCCGCGTCAACGTCCACACCGGTGCCTACGTGACCGACCAGGGCCTGATCGAAGGCGAGGCCGCGACGACCTTGCGCTACCGGTCTGCGCTCGGAGCCAACGTCGAGATCTGGGCGGACGTGCTGGTCAAGCACGCTACCCCGCTCGCACCCCTCGACCCCACGACCGCCACGCATGACTGCATTGACCGCGGCTTGGCCGACGCGGTGATCGTCACCGGCGCGGCCACCGGTAAGCCGGTCGACGCCAACCTGCTCGCGACGGTCCGCGCCGCCGCAGGCGGCAAGCCGGTAGTGATCGGCTCGGGCCTGAGCCCGGACAACGCGTCCGCGTTGCTCGGTCACGCCGACGCGGCGATCGTCGGGACCTGGCTAAAGCGCGACGGGCAGGTCCGCAGCGCCGTCGATCCCGAGCGCGTGCGGACCCTGGTCGCTGCTTGCCGCGGGTGGTTTGCGAGCTGAGCGGGTCGCAAAAGCAGTACACTCGATCACCGCGATGCCCTACGTCGAGTACGCCTGCGAAGGACGCCTGCTCTTCCGCACCGAGACGACCGAGGCCGCCCAGTTCGTGCCGCGGATCCACGAGATCGTGGTGATCGACGACGAGCCCTACCAGGTGGTCGACGTCGAGTATTGGGCGCGCCGGCTGGGCTCGACGGACCGGCGCTTCGTGTGGCCGACGGTCTACGTGATCCCGGTGTCGGCCGAGGACTGGAAGCTCCGGCTCGAGCGGCGAAACCTGCGGGAGAAGCCGCAAGGCCCACCCGTGAGGTACTAGCGCTTTGCCGGGACGGCAGAGCCCCTTCGGTAGGTCCCTCTATGAGACTACCCACGCTCGGGCTCGATCAGCGCCGCGTTGGCCCGGAACGCCTTCTCGAAGCGCGAGTCGTCGAGCACCAGCGAGTAGAACAGCCGCCGCGGCTGGTACTCGACGTGGTAGCGGGTCTGCCCGAGCCAGCGCTGGACCCGGTTCGCGCCGAGCAGCAGCGGCCCGGGCACACGCTTGGCCACGACCCCGCGCTCCTCCAAGAAGCGGCTCAGCGGTCCCGCGGTTGGGCCCGCGACGTTGAACAGGCCCTTGCCGTGCAGCATCGCGGCGAGCTGCAGGTCGTGGGCGAGCCGCTCCTTGCTGGTCGGGTTGATCATCGGGTCGAAGCCGATCGGCAGCATCGGCGGCTTGCTCTCGAACAGCAGGTTGAGCCCCGACATCACGCCGCCGCCGATCACCCCGGCGGGCCGTAGGACGATCACCTCACAGATCGGGTGGTCCATCTTGGCGCGGCACAGGAACTCGGCGTCGATGATGTCGCGGACGGTCGGCGAGGCCTGCAGATCGAGGTTGAGCTCGGCGTCCTCGGCGACCTTGTAATCGCCGCGCGGACCGACGTGATAGACCGAGTCGCTCGACAAGAACACGTACTTGCCGACGCCGTGGCGCAAGCTGGCGTCGAGCAGGTGGCGCGCCGCGTTGACGTTGTACTCGTGCCGCTCGAGGTCGTAGCCCTTGGGGTTGCCGGAGAACGCCATGTGCACGACGGTGTCGAGCGGGCGCTCGCGGAACTCCTCGAGCAAGAACAGGTTGTCGACTTGCCGGCGCCGGTTGAGGCTGGCCGACTGGAACATGAAGCGGGCTGGATCGTGGCCGAGCAGCGCGGGCGGACACTCGCCCTCGCTGACCGCGAGGATCTTGTCGACC
Organism: uncultured Myxococcales bacterium; assembly: GCA_965649595.1. Lineage (GTDB taxonomy): Bacteria > Myxococcota_A > Polyangia > Nannocystales > Nannocystaceae > Plesiocystis. The sequence goes on from CBFGLP010000218.1 coordinate 3,505, forward strand.
TTCGGGTGCTCGAGCAGGCGGGCGATCAGCTCGGCAGCGATCTTGCGCTGGGCCCCGGTCACGAGGATGCGGCGGGTGCCCGGTCGGAGCGTGCCGATCGGCGGGCGCACGATGGCGCCGCTGTTGGGCGGGATCTGGACTTCGGCGCTCATGCGACGTCTCCTTCGGTGCGGCGACGAACCTCGAGGCCAATGCGGATCTGCTCGGCGACCGCATCGCGCACGCGCTCGACCTCGCGTGCACGCAGCTCGATGCTCTGGAGCGCGCCGGGGTCGATGAACAAGGGCTCCCCGTAGTGGATGTAGTAGCGGACCGGCTTGGGCAGGAGCCCGAAGGGCCCGAGCCAGGGGAAGGTCTTGGTGATCGGGATGAAGGGCAGATCGAGCGCGCGCGCGAGCGGCTTGAGATCGGTGATCACCGTCTGCTGCTCCTCGGCGCCGACGACCCCGAAGGGCACGATCGGCACGCGATGGTGGGCGGCCAGCTCGACGTGGCCATGCGTGAAGGGGTAGAGCTCGTAGCGACGATCGGCGGTCTTGCCGAGCGCGTCGGCGCCCTCGGGGAAGATGCCGACCAGGTGGCCTTCTTCGATCAGCCCGTCGAGGTTGCGGCGAGTCCCGGGCACCTGACCGAGGCTGCGGAACAGCACGCCGAGGAAGGGCATGCGATACACGAAGAAGTCGACCATGAAGCGGACCAGCCGCGGCGGGTCGGTGTAGCGAAACACGTCCGCCGACACCATCATCCCATCGAAGGGTAGCAGCCCGCTGTGGTTGCCGACGATCAGCGCCGCGCCTGCGGGCACGTTCTCGTGTCCGGCCGAGACCACGCGAAAATAGTAGCGGTGCAGCCAGTACGCGACCGCGTAGGCGTTGCCGACTCCTTCGCGGTTGGTCCCGAACACGTCGGTCCCGTGGCCGCTGTCGTCGAGCACATAAGCCTCGACGCGAGCGCGCTCGCGCTCGGGCAGCAGGGCACGGACGAGATCGGGGCGCAGGGTGAGCATTGGAACGAGGAGATTTGCGCAGCCGCGAGCGTCCGCCAAGTCCTGGCCAGCAGGGCGAGCCTCGTGGCCGGTACGAGGGGTCGCGGGTCGGCGTGCGCCTCGGCGCTTCGCGGGCAGGCCCTAGAGCAGCTCCAGGACACCATGATCCAACTGCTAGGCATGAGGGCCTCGACCCCTGGTGGGCTGATCGAGGTAGCAGCTGCCAAAAGCGAGAGACCGTCAGGCTCGCGCCTGACGGTCTCTGTCTGTCGGGCTGAGACGCCCCGGTGGGACTGGCTCAGCCCTTGGAGGGCTGACTCGAGGGCTCAGCCCTTGGAGGGCTGACTCGGGGGCTCAGCCTCCGACGCCGATGACCTGGACCTTGATGGTCACGGACACTTCGCCGGAGAAGCGGACCTCGACCTCGTGCTCGCCGACGGTCTTGATCGGCTCTTCGAGCCGGATGACCTTGCGGTCGATCTGGATGTTCTGCGCGGCGAGTGCCTCGGCGATGTCCTTGCTCGACACCGAGCCGAACATCTTGTCGTCCTTGCCGACCTTGCGGGGGATCGACACGACGGCCTGCTCGAGCTGCTTGGCCCTGGCCACGTGATCGGCCTTGATGCGGGCCTGCTCGGCGGCGATGGCCCGGCGGTGGTGCTCGAGCTGGGTTAGGTTGTCCTTGGTCGCCAGCAGGGCGAGGCCCCGCGGGATCAGGTAGTTGCGGCCGTACCCAGGCTTGACGCGGACGAGGTCACCCGCGCGGCCGAGGCTATCGACGTCCTTGGTGAGAATCATGTCGAGCATGGTCACAGCACCGCGTAGGGAAGCAGGGCGAGCATGCGCGCGCGCTTGATCGCCTGGGTGATCTGACGCTGCTGCCGAGCGGTGATGCCCGTGATCCGAGCGGGCACGATCTTGCCGCGGTCGGTCAGGAAGTGCTTGAGCAGCTGCGGGTTCTTGTAATCGATGACCACGGTCGGGTCGGCGAGCGGGGAGACCTTCTTGCGCCGGCCCCGACGGGGCTCACGATCGTCCATCTCTTCAGAAGCCATTAGTCGTCGTCCTCGTCGTCGTCGTCGTCGTCG
>CBFGLP010000219.1:0-2860 GCA_965649595.1 uncultured Myxococcales bacterium
GGGCGTCGAGCTCGGCGTAGGTGAGCTCGCGGATCGGTCCCGCACCGCCAATTAGGTCGGCCTTGCCGAGCCAGCGGAGCGCGACCGCATTGGCGAGCGGTCCTCGGGCGTGGCGGGTGACGGCCTCGTGGGCGATGTTGAGGCCGCCGCTGGGGAGCCCATCGAGGAGCGCGCGAGCGTCCGACCAGCTGAACGTCGCCCGCGTCCGATCGTAGTCGGCCATGTTGGCCGCGGCGCCCTGGCTGGTCGGGTCGATTGGCATGATCCTCTCCGTGCAGCCTACGCAGCGGCGGGCGTCGGCACGAACGCAAATCCACGCGCAGAGCGGGGCGAGAACGCGCAAACGCTGCGACGGCTCGAGAGCTCCAGGGGTTTACGACTGATCCGAAAGCGCCATCCGATGGTGTTGCACGGCCCATGGTCATGTTGTATATGCAACTTTGATGAGCGAAGGCCGCTCCCCAGACCGTCCGCCGAGCAAGCGCCGCAGCGCGCGTGGCAAAGCGGACGAGCCCCCGAGCACGGTCGAGACGATCGCCCGTGAGTGCCTGGCCGTCCGCCTGCGCATGCTCAACCGCCGGCTGACGCGGGTCTACGACGAGGCCCTGCGCCCGCACGGGCTCTCGGTCGCGCAGCTCAACATGCTCGTGGCGATCGCGTTCACGGGTCACATCAGCCCGACAGCGCTGGGCGAGGCGCTCGATCTCGAGAAATCGACGCTCAGCCGCAACGTCAAGCGTCTCGTCGATCAAGGTTGGGTGCGGGTGTGGGCCGCCGTCGAGGGCAGGGGACAGCTGCTCGGGATCACCGACGAGGGGCGAGCGCTGATCGAGCAGGTCGAGCCTGCGTGGGCGCGAGCGCAGGAGCAGGCCCGGGTGCTGCTCGGTGAGAGCCTCGGCGGCGAGCTCGGGCGCGTTCGCATGCGAGGCAGCTGAGCCGCAAAGGGCCCGATCCACGCGGGCCCGCTCGCTCGGCTGCTAGGTTGTACATGCAACTTGATGATTCCTAACCGACGAGCTGGCACACACGAGAAAGGCACGATCATGGTCAAATTGCACGATCACCCGAGCGTTCGAGCCCATCATGCCCACACCGGCGGCCACGCCGAGCAGCCGCGCACGTTCACGATCGCCGAATTGCGCAGCCTCGCTCGCCAATGCGGTGCGGACGACGTGGGCTTCGTCGAGATCGAGCGGCCCGAGGTCGCCAGTCAGCGCGCCAACATCGAGCGGGCGCTGCCGGGCACGCGGGTGCTGATCAGCTACGTGGTCCGCATGAACCGCGACGCGATCCGCTCGCCCGAGCGGGCGACCGCGAACCTCGAGTTCCATCATGGCGGCGACGAGGTCAACGAGGTCGGGCATCGGATCGCTCGGATCTTGCAAGACGCGGGCTGGCGGGCGCTCAACCCCGCGATGGGCTTTCCGATGGAGATGAGCCGCTTTCCGGGCGGGAGCTGGACCGTCTCGCACAAGCCGGTCGCGGTCGCGGCGGGGCTCGGGCAGATGGGGATTCATCGCAACGTGATCCACCCGCGCTTCGGCAATTTCATCTTGCTCGGCACGGTGCTGACGGACGTGCAATTGGTCGAATCCGAGGCATCTCAGCTGGGTCGACCGATTGATTGGAACCCCTGCCTCGAGTGCAAGCTGTGCGTGGCGGCCTGCCCGGTCGGCGCGATCAAGCCCGACGGGGCGTTCGACTTCTCGGGCTGCTATACCCACAACTACCGCGAGTTCATGAGCGGGTTCACGGATCTGCTCTCCGACGTCGCGCGCAGCAAGAACGGCCGAGAGCTACGCGAGCGGGTCGGGGACGCCGATCTGGTCTCGTGGTGGCAGAGCCTCGCGTTCGGGCCCAATTACAAGGCTGCGTATTGCATGGCCGTATGTCCGGCCGGCGAGGACGTGATCGGGCCCTTCTTGGGCGATCGCAAGCAATTCATGGCGCAGGTCGTGCGGCCGCTGCAGGAGAAGGTCGAGACGGTCTACGTGGTGCCCGGATCGGACGCGGAGAAGCACGCGCTGCGACGGTTCCCGCACAAGCCGGTCCGGCGGGTCAGCAACGGGATGCGGCCGGTCAGCATCGAGGGGTTCTTGCGCGGGCTCCCGCTCAGCTTTCAGCGCGACGCGGCGGCGGAGGTCGAGCTGCTGCGGGTGCACTTCGTGTTCACGAGCGCGGACGAGCAGGCGGACAAACAATCGATCGTGGCGACGGTGGAGATCGAGCGCGGCAAGCTGCGCGTGCATCGGGAGCTCGTCGGTGAGCCGACGGTGCGGGTCGAGTGCGACGCGAAGGCGTGGCTCGGGCTCTTGTCGGGCGAGCGCAAGATGTTGGCGCTGCTGCTGTCGCGCAAGCTGAAGGTGAAAGGGCCGCCGGAGGCGATGCGGCGGTTTCAATCATTGTTTGCTAGGAGCGCGCTTCGGTGAGCGACGGGCTGCCAGGACACGAGCTGAATGCATGAATGAATGACGGTGCTCCGAGCGGCACCCAGGCTCCGCACGTTCGCGGCGCACACGCTGTTCGATGCGGTGATCAGGTGTAGTGAGCGGTTTCGGTTGGACTTCGATCGCTCGCGCCTCGAACGGGTGCTCGGTCAGCCGACGCTCTCGACGCTGCTGCCAACGCTCCCCTCGGTGTCGATAGATAACTCGGCGCTCACAACCCACGAGGAGCATCTCGATGCGGAGCGGGCAGCACTGATTCGGCGCGTGCTCTCGTTCGAGCTGGAGGGGTGGTCGGAGCCACCAGTCGAGCACATTGATCGGATCATCTTTTCGACCCTTCGTGGGCGGCCCAGGGAGCGCGTTGCTGCTCGGGGTGATCGTCGCTGGCTTGCTGCCCGTGCTGCGGCGAGACA
>CBFGLP010000220.1:0-4309 GCA_965649595.1 uncultured Myxococcales bacterium
ATCGACACCTCGGCGAGCATGGCCGCGCGGGGCGACGACGAGGGCCGCACCCGGATCGAGCTCGCGCGCGAGCGGGCGCGCGCCGAGATCGAGGGCCTCGGGCCCGCCGATCGCATGCTGATCATCGCGGCAGGCAGCGAGGTCGACGTGCCCGCGCCGCTCGGCGGCGAGCCGGGCAACCTGCTGCGATCCCTGGACTACGGAGTCGGCCCCACGGGGGCCGAGGGGCAGGTCCGCGTCGGCCCCGGCGAGGCCGATCTCAATGGCGCGCTGCTGTTGGCCCGCAACGCGCTCTCGGGCCGGTCCGACCCGCGCATCCTGATCCTTACCGACGGCGCGCTCGACGAGGCCGGCATGTCCGCGGTCTCGCGCTGCCTCGAGCGGGGCGAGCAAGAAGGCGAGCCCGCCTGCAACGTGCACTTGGTCGGCCAAGGGCTCGAGCGCCCGGTCGGCAACGTCGCGATCACTGCGTTCGCCGCCCGCCGCTACCCGCTCGATCGCGAGCGCGTCGAGGTCCTGGTCGAGGTCCAGAACCTCGGCACCGAGCCGGCCCGCTTCGAGCTGCGCGTGACCGCCGATGGCCTCTCGGTCGGTGGCAAGCCGCTCGAGCTGGCGCCTGGAGAGCGTCGCCGCGAGGTGCTCAACAAGCTCGAGGCCGCACGCGAGCGGCTCGAGGCTCAGCTGGTCGCGCTGCCCGACGACCCGGCCAGCGCCGAGGCGCTCGGGCCCGCGATCGACGACCGAGCCTACGCCGTGGTCCCGCCGCTCGACCCCATGGAGATCGTGCTGGTCACCGACGGGACCAACCTGTTCACCGAGGCGGCGCTGCTGATCCTCGATGACTACATCCGCCTGACCACGCTGACGCCCGACGAGGGCAGCGCCGACCACCCCGAGATCGTCCAAGCCGACGTAGTCTTCTACGACGTCGGCCCCGAGGAGCTGCCCAAGCCGCTGCCCTCGACCAACCTGGTGATCTTCGACCCCTGGCGGCACGAGGACTCGCCGGTCGCGATCCGCAAGCTGCGGGACCTCGTCGCCCCGCGCCTGTCCGAGCAAAAGAAGGACCACGAGCTGCTCGCTGGCGTCGTGTTCAAGGACGTCAACATGCTGCGCGGGACCAGCTTCGATCTGGATCCCGGCGACCTCACGCTGGTCAGCCACCTCGGCGAGGCGATGGTCGTCCTACGCGAGGCCGAGCACGGCCTGCTGGCGATCGGCTTCGACCCGCGCGGCTCCGACCTCCCGCTGCGCGCCGCCTACCCGCTCTTGATCGCCAACGCCGTCGACTACTTCGGTCGCCGCGAGGCCGGCTTCGTCGCCGCGGTCCCGGTCGGTGCCAGCCGCGAGCTCGCGCTCGACGACCTCGGCATCCACGGCGACGACGTCACGCTGCTCGGCATCACCCCCCCGGATCCCAACCCCGACGACGACGTCTCGCCCGAGCCGATCCGCGTGCGGGCGCAGGACGGTCGGTTCCGCATGCGCGCGCTCGAGCCCGGCGTGTACCGGATCGAGGTCGGCGACGGTGAGGCGGTCGGCACCGTGGTCGAAGTCGCCGTCAACCAGGCCAACACCGCCGCGTCCAACCTCGCGTCGCGGATCGACCCGACCACGCTGCCCGAGGCCGACGAGGTCGCCGCGGCGCCCGAGCCCGCGACGCTGACCGAGGGCCCGCTGTGGACGCTGATCCTGCTCGCGGCCGCGGGGCTGATCGCGATCGAGTGGGCGACCTACCATCGAAGGAAGACCGTATGAGCGAAGCCCAAAGCGCCCGACCACGGCCACCTCGGCCCGAGAGGTCGCTCTGGCGGCACCCGCTGGTGCTCCCCGCGATCGCCCTGCTGCTCGGGCTGCTCGCCGCTCGCCTGCTGCTCTTCGCGGTCCCACCCCGCGCCTCGCTGATGGTCGAGCTGCCGCCGACGCTCGCCGAGCTGTTGTCGGAGTCCGCCGACGACCAGCTGGTGATCGCCCGCCCGCACGCGCTGTGGCTGCTGCCGACCGCGCTGCTGCCCTTCTTGATCACGATGGCGACCCGCACCCTGGTCGACGTGCGGCCCTTCCAGGTCGTGCTGCAGGTGCTGCTGCGCTTGCTCGTGATCATGGCGCTCGCGCTGGCGCTCAGCCAGCCCTCGCTGCAGTCACCGATCCGCGGCAAGACGGTCGTGTTCGTGATCGACACGTCCGAAAGCATCGACCAAGGCCAGCTCGACGGCGCCCAGCAGCTGGTCCGCGAGGCGCTCACGCTGGCTGCTAGCGAGGAAGACCAGGGGATCGAGCGCGAGGATCGGACCCGCGTCCGGCTGGTCACCTACGACACCCGCGCCTACGTGCAGGAGCTCGAGGCAGTCGCAGACCCGTCGAGCTTCACGATCGAGCGCTCGCCCGAGCTGCAAGATCGGCTCGGCTCCGACCACGCCAGCGCCATGCGCCTCGCCGAGGCCCTGCTCGACCCCGACACCGAAGGCCGGGTCGTGCTGATCACCGACGGCACCGGCGACCTCGCCGAGCGCGAGGGTCTCGGACAGGCGGTGTTCGATCTCGAGGATCGCGGCGTCGCGGTCCACACCCGCAGCTTCCCCGCGGCCGTGCGCGGCGACGTGCTGATCGAGGGCGTCCACCTGCCCGCCGAGCTGCGCGTCAGCCAGAGCTTCGAGGTCGCCGTCGACATCGTCGCAACCGCGCCTGGCAAGGTCCGCGTGCTGCTCGACAAGAACGGCGAGCCCAACCCGATGGAGCCCTCGCAGGAGGTCGAGCTCCGCGGCGGCCGTCAGCAGGTCAAGCTGGCCGCGCGGGTGACCGAGCCGGGCCCGGTGCTGTTCTCCGCCCGCCTCGACACCACCGCGATCCCCGAGGAGGACAACCGCAGCACGCTCAACGACAAGGCCGCGGTGGTCGGCGAGGTGATCGGTCGACCCAAGGTGCTGATTGTCGGCTCCGACCCGACCGGCGCGCTCGGTCGGGCGCTCGCGTCCAGCCACCTCTCGGTCGACACGATCGCCCCGACCGAGCTGCCCGCCAGCGCCGAGGGCCTGCGCCGCTACGACCTCGTGCTGTTCTCGGACATCCCCGCCCGCTGGGTCACCGCCGCGCAGCAGGCCGCGGTCGTCCGCTACGTCAAGGACTTCGGCGGCGGCTTCATCATGATCGGCGGCGAGAACAGCTTCGGCGTCGGCGGCTGGGGTGGCAGCACGATCGAAGAGATCCTGCCGGTCCGGTTCAGCGGCGAGCGCCAGCGCGAGCAGCCGACCCTCGCCCTGCTCTTGGTGATCGACAAGTCCGGCTCGATGTCCGCCGAGGATCGGCTCGACCTGGTCAAGGAGGCCGCCCGCGCGACCGCCCGCACGCTCGAGCCCGACGACGAGATCGGCGTGGTCGCGTTCGACAGCGCGCCGCAGGTGCTCGTGCGCCTGCAGTCGGCGTCCAACCGCCTGCGCATCTCCTCGTCGATCCGTAGGCTCTCGGCGGGCGGTGGCACCAACGCGGTCCCGGCCCTGCGCGAGGCCTACTTGCAGCTCTCGGGCTCCAAGGCGCTGGTCAAGCACGTGATCTTGCTGTCCGACGGCGAGTCGCCCGAGCAGGGCCTCAACTCGCTGCTCAGCGACATGCGCGAGGCCGACATCACCGTCTCGTCGGTCGGCGTCGGCGACGGAGCTGGAAAGGACTTCCTCTATCGCGTCGCCGAGCGCGGGCGTGGCCGCTACTTCTTCAGCGAGGACGGCACCGACGTCCCGCGGATCTTCTCCCGCGAGGCTCGCGAGGTGAAGCGCAACGCCCTGGTCGAGCGCCAGCTCTACCCGCGCGTCGCCAAGCCGGTCCAGCTGCTGCGCGGCATCGATTTTACCAGCGCCCCGGGTCTGCGCGGCATCGTGCCGGTCAAGGCCAAGCCGCAAGCCGAGGTCATCCTCAAGACCCAGCAAGGCGATCCGCTGCTGGTCCGCTCGCGGCGTGGCCTCGGTCGCGTGGCCGCGTTCGCCAGCGACGCGCAGCCGCGCTGGGCGGTCAGCTGGATGAGCTGGAGCGGCTTTCCTCGCCTGTGGTCGCAGCTCGCCCGCGACACCATGCGGCAGGGCGCGGGCATGCTCGGCGGCGCCACGATCAAGGTCAGCCCGGCGGCCGAGCCCGGCGCCTGGCGGGTGGTCGTCGACGTCGAGTCGCCCGAGGGCTTCGCCAACGATCTCTCGGGCATCGTCGAGGTCATCGACCCCGCGATCGCCGAGCAAAAATCCCCTAGTCAGCCGCCCGCGGCTGAGGGGAGTGAGGGCAACCCGCTCGACAACGGCCGCATGCGCACCGTCGAGCTCGAGCT
>CBFGLP010000221.1:0-2951 GCA_965649595.1 uncultured Myxococcales bacterium
GACTCGCAGCTCGAGCGCATGGAGGCCAACATCGAGAGCCTCGACAACCTGCGCATCAACCTCGAGGAGCAGGGCTACAACCTGGACACGATCCCCTACGTGATCCAGTACAACAAGCGCGATCTGCCCAGCGCCGTTCCGATGGAAGAGCTCACGAGGGTGCTCAACCCGCAGCGAGTGCCCGAGTACGAGGCGATCGCGACCACGGGCGAAGGCGTGTTCGACACGCTCAAGGCGCTCGCCAAGCAAGTCCTGACCGAGCTGCGCAAAGGCGGCTGAAGCCACCGAGCCCGAGCTCCCCGAGGGCGACCCCAACCTACCTTGTAGCTGTTGGGTCGCTCTTCGGGTGGAGGTCGCCCTCGCCATTCGAGCGTCTTCGCTCGACGATGATTTCGTCGAAGATGCTCGGTGACGATCAGCGACGAGCGACCCCGCATTCACCGCGACGTGCGAGCGTCGATGCCCATCCGGTCGGGGAGGAGCGCGCCCTCGAGCTTCGACGACCGACTCTGGCATTGTCCGGCACCTCAGGCCACGTGTATTATCCCGGCGCCCGAGCTCGTGCGTACTGACGTACGAGCTCAAAGGAGACCCGCGTACGATGGAAGTCGGTTCCCAGGAATGGATCGAGGGCTCGCTCGCGCGGCTCGAAACACTCGAAGCCGAACGAGCGCAGCACGAGCAGGCGATCGAGACGGTCGACGACCCCGCCCAGCTCAAGCGCCACACGGATGCGCTCGATCGCCTCGATCGCGAGATCAAGGCCCTCTACGCGCAGCTCGAAGCTGTCGCGGGTGAGGACGAGGACAGCGAGGACACGCCCCAAGAGGCCCGCGAGACGATCGGCGACGAAGAGCGCTCGGCTCCGCACGCCGCCGCTGCCCCCAGCTCGGCCTTTGCGGCTGCAGCCGCCTCGCTGGCCAGCCCACCCGCTGCGCCGGTGTCGGCGCCCATGGGTTCGGGGGGCTTCGGCTCGAGCGTGAGCGTCGACGACGACATCAAGCCGGCCGGTGGCGCCGGCAAGTGGGTGTTCCTCGGGCTCGTGCTGCTCGCAGGCATCGGCACCGGCGGGTTCTTCCTCTGGCAGAACATGCAGAAGGAGAAGCCGGCCGAGAAGGCTCCGGCCGAGCCCGAGCAGGTCATCAAGGCCTCGACCGTCCCGGACGACACCGAGGAGCCCAACGCTGCCAAGGGTGGCGACGCCACGAAGTCGCCGACCGCCGACGGGGAATCGGGCGGTGGCGGTGGCGACACCAAGGGCAGCAAGAAGGATCCCAAGAAAGAGAAGAAGGAGAAGCCGATCAAGCTCGGCGGAGAAGACGGCGACCCGCTGGGCTGAGTCAGCCCGCGGCTGAAGGGTTAGTCGTCCTCGACTCCTTCTCCTTCACGACCAGAACGACGCGAAGGGAGGCTCGACGAGCCTCCCTTCTGCTTTCTTGATGCGCAGCTCTTGATGCGCAGCGCTCGAGCTCAGGCCCTGGAGGGCCTGACTTGCTACTCAGGCCCTGGAGGGCCTGACTTGGTAGCTCCGGACGGCTAGTCGATCCACTGAGCGACGCGCTTGAGCAACGCGCGCTCGTCCTGCCGCGTGTAGTTGCCGATGATCTCTCGCTCGACCAGGCTCGAGAGCGAGGTGCCGTAGTGCTTGCGCAGGTTGCCGACGAAGTTAGCCGGCGCTGCAACGTAGAGCCGACGGAACTCGCCCTCGGAGTGCCCCTTGCGAAGCCGGTCGATCAGCTCACGCACGAAGCGACGCTCTTCTTCGGCGTCGGCCCGAGCCGAGTCGATCATCATGTGGGCGTTGGACTCGGTCGGATCGAGCCGCTCGCGTGCCTCGGGGTGCGAGAGCGAATCGATGACCTCCAAGGTCGGATTCAGCCTCGTCCCACCGATCTTGTACAACTGAGCTTGGCTCTGGTCTGCGACGACGAACAGGGTCGGAACCATCGACACCTCCTAGTTGTTCGAGTGTGCCCACTCGTGTTTGGGCCTGGCAAGCGCTTTTAAGGTGCTCTGGCGAGCATCACGGCGGCACTCTTGGCGCGATCGCTGTGCGAGATTGGAACTGGCCGCGCAGCCGCTCGCACGCTCGCACGAGATCAGCGTCGCGACGCTCATCGAACGTTGCCCGCAGTAGACAATCAGTGTGTGGACGGGGACGCAGTCTCCGAGTGTATGCCACCACTACATTGCGATCAGTTTGCCGATCACGCCTGGCGAGCCGCCCGCCAGGCGCGACTCGCCAGCCCGATTCATGCGACCGGCGGATAGGCCCGCTCGTCGCCGCTCGCGGCCCGCAGGGCCAGCTCGAGTCGATCCGCGCCCCAAAACAGCTTGGGCCCCCGCTCGGTGTGGACGACGAAGGTCGGGGCTCCGAACACACCAGCCTCGACCGCCTCACTGGTGCTGCGACGCAGCGCGTCCTTGGCCTCGGGCTCGCTGGCGCGTGCGACCAGATCCGCGCCATCGAAGCCGGACTCCGTGGCCAGCTCGCGGATCACCGCTGGATCGGCGATGTCGCGGTCCTCGGCCCAAAACGCGCGGAAGATCGAGTGCACGAGCTTTCGCCCCTTGGCGCTCGCGTGCGCGTCGGCGAGCAGCGTCACGCGCAAAGCCAGCACCGTGTTCATCGGGAAGCGGCTGGGAAACCGAAAGGGCACGCCGATTGCTGCGGCTTGCCGCTCGAGGTCGAGTGCGGTGAAGCGCCGCTTGGCCTCGCTCTGCACGAGCATCGGCACGTCCGGCGTGCCGACCTGCTTGAACACCGCGCCGAGCAGCATCGGCCGCCAGCGGACACGATCGCCGAGCAGCATCTCGGCGTGCGAGCAGCCGAGGTAGGCAAAGGGGCTCGAGTAGTCGAACCACAGATCGATCGGAGCGCGGGGCTCGAGCTCGGGCATCGTCGGCGTGCCACCGAGCGCTCGCTCGACCATGTCCATGCGATCGACGCC
>CBFGLP010000222.1:0-7573 GCA_965649595.1 uncultured Myxococcales bacterium
CCAGCGGAGCGGCGACTCGGACCGTCGTCCCGACCACGGGGGCGGGTATGTTGCGATGTGTTTCGGCGTCGACTTCGAGCGACGGCTCGCCCGCGACCGGCCACTACCGTCGCGCAATGACCGAAGCAATCGTTCTTCCAAAGTCTGGTAGCAAATCCGCGGACAAGCTCGCCCACATCCTCGTGAACGAGGGGCTCTCCTTCAACCTCTATGGGGCCAAGCTCCGCGTCGAAGTGCGGCCCGAGCAGCTCACGACCGAACGCACGCCCGAGGGCGCCCGCTGGCTCGGCGAGTTCGTGCTCTCCGGCACCTTCTCGGGCAGGGTCAGCGCGATCCTGCAGGTCGATGACGACGGCGACTGGGCGTTCGGCTTCGAGACCCAGTTCGACATTCCGGGCTTCCTCCACGACTCGATCAAGCCCTTGGTCGACGACACGGTCTGGTCGATCATGAACGCCAACTTGTCGCCATTGGCCGCGCTCTTCGAGCGACCGATGATCGTGATCGCCGGCCAGAGCGGCACGCTGGCCTCGCCCTCGACCGGCGAGAGCTACTGGTATCAGCCAGGCGTCAATTTCTTCGCGCCCTTCGATCTCGCGCAGATCGAGCCCTTCCGTCCGATACTAGCGAGCTTGCCCGCGACCGGCCCCTGTCCGGTGCTCCTGCGCATCACCTGGCTATGGAATGGGCCGACCTGCGGTTGGGTGGTGGACGGCCTCGCCCCAGCCAAGCAGACGATCATCCCGGGTGTGATGCACTGGAGCGGGGTCGAGGGCTACGTCGGTGGTGCCGGCTCCGACTACTACCTCGGCGCGCTCACCTACTTCACCGTCGACGCAGGCGGCACCACGCTCGCGCTGCAAGGTGGGGTGGAGTACTCGGCGGGCGAGGAGTCGAGCAAGGTCGCGCTGTGGGCCGCCCTCGACGCGCCGGACGGGGCGTGGAAGCGACCCTTCGGGATCCCCGGGATCACCATCACGCACTTCGGCGTGCAGCTGAACCTGCCGTGGACCACGTGGATCACCAGCCTCGCGTTCCGTGGCGGCTTCGTGATCGGCAATGACGCGATCGATGGCGACTTCGCCTGGCTGTTCGACGAGACGAGCCCGGAGAGCTCGGTCATCTCGCTGTACAGCAAGAGCGGGTTGGCCTTCGATCGCTTGGCTCGCGCGATGCTGGCCAAGACCAGCTTGGTCGCAGACCTGCTCGGCGCCTCGCTCGAGGACGTTGGCTTCTACATCTCGCCCAAGGGCGGTTGGGTGGCCGGCATGTACTACGATCCCGGCTTCTCGCTGAGCGGCTCGCTCGATCTGTGGGGCTACCGGGCCAGCATCGCCGGACGCATCGACTACACCAGCGGCGGCATGCTGCGCGGCGAGATGGATCGGATCGAGATCCGCGCCGCCGACGTGCACGTGTTCTCGTTGACCGGCGCCGAAGGCAAGGGCGGCCCGAGCGTCGACATCGAGCTGACCCCCGCCAAGCAGCGGATGCAGTTTGGCGGCGAGGTCAGCCTGTTCGGCGGGACCAAGAAGAGCTCGCTGGTCGGGAGCTTTTCTGGGCACGGCTTCAGCTTCGTGCTCGACAAGCAGCCCGCGCTCGGGATGTACAGCAAGCTCGCGGTCAGCTACGACGCCGGGACGTTTCGCTTGCAGCCCAAGTGCGGCTTCGGGGCCCACTCGAAGCTGGCCGGGCTCGACTTCGACATCGGGGTGAGCTGCGCGATCGATATCGAGTGCAGCAGCAAGAGCTTCCAGCAGAGCGTCACCTTCACCGCCGAATTGGTCAACTCGGTCGACTTCAGGATCGCGTACTCGATCCCGCTCGAGGACGTCGCGCAGGTCCAGAAGCTGTTCGAGCAAGAGTTCTATGACGACCTCGCGCGGATGCTCGAGGCCCAGCTTCGGATCGCCAACACGGTGGTCTTTCAGTGGGTCGAGGCCAACGTCACGCGCGTCGCCAGCGAGGCCGCGCGGCTGTTCGAGTCGGTCGGTGTCGACGAGGGGACGATCGCCAAGCAGCTGACCAAGGTCTACGACCTCGACGTCGACGACGCCGTGAAGCTGGTCGCCGACTCGGGCGAAGAGGCCGCGAAGATCATGAAGAAGACCTTCGACATGAGCGCCAAGCAGGTCAGCAAGGCGCTCGACAAGACCTGGAAGATGGGCAAGAAGGACATCGAGAAGGCGATGAAGGGCGCCGGGTTCAGCAGCAAGTCGATCGAGAACGCGTTCAAGTCGGCGTGGGACTCGATCTTCTGAGCTGAGTCACTTCGAGCAGCCCATGGCTCGTGCCATGGGCTGCTACCTTCGGCCGCCGTGCAGCCGTCGATCTGGCGACGCCACCGTGCGCTTCGCGTCATCATCGAAGCGTGGCCCGAGCTCGAGTCCGACGAGCCGCCCTCGCGCGCGCTGCTGGCCAAGCTGCTCGACGGCACGGCTTGGCAGCTGGCGACGCAGCGCGAGGCGGCCCGCGGCTATGAAGCGCTGGTGGTCGAGGGGAAGATCCCGACCCGCGATGGCTCGTGGCACGACGCGTTCAACCTGCTCGCGTTCCTGAGCTTCCCCACGAGCAAGCGAGCGCTGCACGAGCGGGTCTGGCGGCTACAGCAGGCCCGGCGCGGTCCGAGCGGTCGCGGCGGCGTCCGCAGCCGCGAGGAGGACGCGCTGAGCCTGCTCGACGAGGCCACGGTGGTGATCGCGGGCACGCCTGCCGCGATCGCGGCGTTCGAGCGGGCGCGAGGGCAGGAGAGCCCTCTGCGCGCCGATCGAGTGGTCGAGCTGGATCGAGTGGTCCGCGGCGAGGGGATTGGCGTTCGGGTGCTCGGCCACGCCTTGCTGGAGCACTTGGTGCTGGACCGACGACCGATCGGCGCAGGCGTGCTCACGGTCGAGGTCGAGGGTCCGCTCGCGTGGGAGCGGGTGGATCGCTCGCTCGCCGAGCGGATCGCCGCGGGCGGGTTCCCGGCGCCCCAACCCTCGCCGAAGCTGCCGTGGCCCGATCCCATGGTCGACGCTTGGCTCGTCTGAGCCGGCCGAGCAGGCCGCTTCACGAGTGGCGTTCTCGCCCTGCTGGCTCCCGAACCGCCTCGCCGCGAGATACAGTCGCTCGGTCGATGCAAGACTCGGGACCGCGCCTCATCGAGACCATCCGCGCCGCGATCATCGGTGATGACCAGGTGCTCGACGGCCCCTACGGGCCTCGCCGCGTCAGCTATGCCGACTACACCGCCTCGGGTCGCTCGCTCGCGTTCATCGAGGACTTCGTCCGCGACGAGGTGATGCCGCTCTACGCCAACACGCACACCGAGACCTCGGGCACCGGCTTGCAGACCACGCGCTTTCGCGAGGACGCGCGCGACATCATCGCTCGCTCGGTCGGTGCTGGGCCCGAAGACTGCGTGATCTTCTGTGGGTCCGGCGCGACCGCGGCGATCAACAAGCTGATCGACGTCCTCAACATCCGCCTGCCCGCCGATCTCGACGCGCGCTACGGCCTGCGCCAGCACATCCCCGCCGAGCAGCGCCCGGTCGTGTTCATCGGGCCCTACGAGCACCACAGCAACGAGCTGCCCTGGCGCGAGAGCGTCGCCGAGGTCGTGGTGATCGACGAGGACGCCGACGGGCGCATCGACCTCTCTCATCTCGAGGCCGAGCTGCAGCGGCACGCGACGCGGCCGCTCTTGATCGGGAGCTTCTCGGCCGCCTCGAACGTGACCGGGATCGGCAGCAACACCGCGGCGATCAGCGCCCTGCTGCACCGGCACGGCGCGCTGGCGCTCTGGGACTTCGCCGCCGCCGGGCCTTACGTGAAGATCGAGATGAACATGAACGACGGCGGGCCTGAGGGCGCGCTGCAGTACAAGGACGCGATGTTCATCTCGCCGCACAAGTTCATCGGCGGGCCGGGCACGCCGGGGGTGCTGGTCGCCAAGCGGCGGCTGTTCAAGAACCGGGTCCCCGCGATGCCTGGCGGCGGCACGGTCAAGTACGTCAACCCGGTCGAGCACCGTTACGTCGACGATCCGGTCCATCGCGAGGAGGGGGGCACGCCCGCGATCCTCGAGTCGATCCGCGCGGGCCTGGTGTTCCAGCTCAAGGAGGCGGTCGGGTACGCGCTGATCCACGAGCGCGAGAGCGAGTTCATTCGCCGCGCGATCGATTCGTGGTCGAGCAATCCGAACCTGCGGATCCTCGGCAATCCCAGGTTGTGGCGATTGTCGATCGTCTCGTTCGTGGTCCGGCACGGCGAGGGCTATCTGCACTACAATTTCGTGGTCGCGCTGCTCAATGATCTATTCGGTATTCAGGCCCGCGGCGGCTGCTCGTGCGCGGGGCCTTATGGGCATCGGCTGCTCGGGATCGATCTGACGACCTCGCGCACGTTCGAATGTGCGATCGTGGCTGGGAACGAGGGCATCAAGCCCGGGTGGGTGCGGATCAATTTCAATTACTTCATTAGCGAGGCGAGCTTTCGCTTCTTGGTCGAGGCGGTGCACTTCGTCGCTACCGAAGGGTGGAAATTGCTCCCGCACTATTCGTTCGACCTGAAGACGGGGCAGTGGCGGCACATCAAGGGCCGGCCGGATCCGGCGATGCGGCTGAGCGACCTGAGCTATCGCAGCGGAAAGCTCGAGTATCGCTCGCGCCACGCGACCGAGCCGGAGTGGGCGCTGCAGGGCTATCTCGACGAGGCGCGGAAGATCGTCGACGAGGCAGTGCGCTCGTACCAGGGGCGGACGATCGAGGATCCGCAGCTACCCGAGGAAGTCGAGCGGCTGCGCTGGTTTCCGCTGCCGGGCGAGGTGTTGGCGGAGCTGCAGGGGGCAGGGGAGTTCGAGCGCGAGAACCCGATCCACGTGCGCGAGGGGTGAGTCCGTGCGCTCCGGTCGACGATTCTAGCGGTCGGCCGAGAGCACGTGCTGGAGGGCGTTCTTGAGCGTCGGGAACGCGCGGATGGGAATGCGGATCCCGAGCTCCGTCATCGTCCGCGCGATCGCGGGGGAGATGCCCGAGACGACGCACTCGCTGCCGAGCAGGCCGACGGCCTGGATCATTCGCAATAGATATTTGGCGGTCTGGTCATCTATCGCTTCGGCGCCAGTCATGTCCAGGATTGCGCAACGCGCCCGCCCGTTCGTGATCGCGATGAGCAGCGCCTCCGTCATCGCGGCCGCACGTGCGCCGTCGATCCCACCGATTACGGGCAGCGCGAGCACGCCGTCCCAGACCTCGATCACCGGTGCGGCCATTGCCATTATCGCCGCGCGCTGCTGTTGAACGATCTCTATCTGCTGCTCGAGCCGCCGCTGAATCGACTCCGGTGTGGCGGCGAACGCTTGGCGCAAGGAGACGGCCGCAGGGTGGTCGTGCCACAGCGCGTCTGGTCGCATCTCCCAGCGACACTCGGGATCTCCCATTGCGCGGCAAGCAGTCTCGACGCACAGGTAGTGGGTCCCGAGCGTGTGGGCAGCGTAGCCGTGGGCGTACCCCTGCAGCGTGTAGCAGACCGGCTCCGACGCGCGGCCGAGCTCCTCGAGGTGCATTTCCGCTTCGTACGAATTGAGCCAAGTCCCCGTTATCCGCTCCGTGCCCGGTGCGATCTGCGTGTCGGGCACGACCGCCACAACCCCCTCCCACGCGTGGAGGAGCGTGCCGGCCGTGGCACGATCCTCGGGTGTGTCCCACGCGAAGCTCTCCATCGCGTAAAAATCCCCAGCTCCGCAGAGCCGCCCGAACTGCAGCAGCAGCGCACGGGCGGTCTCGTGTCCGAGCTGGTCGAAGAGCAAGCGGCGCAGGCTGGCGAACGCTCGCGTGCGGAAGATGACCGCTCGCTCGTTGCCCATGAGCAGCCGTCCGCTCGTGGGTTGGAAATCGAGCAGCTCCCGGAGGTTCAGTTCGTCGGCACGCATGGGTCGTCGCTATGACGTTAGTCCTACTACAGCTTGTGAAAGAAACGACGTTCGGCGGAATGAACGTCGGTTGCGCTCCTACAGCGCGAGGACTCGGCCCGCCCTGCGAGTTTATGGCGAACGAGAGCGCGAGATGTTGATTCGCTCGTTCGCGGCGCCATGCTCGTCCTCGCTGTGCTCGCGGTCTTCTGCCCGCCTCTGGTGCACCTCGAAGATAGCGAAGACCCCGTGATCGAATGGTTGGCGAGCCCGGCCGAGTTGCCGGTGATCGAGCGGCGGGCGTTGCCGATCGAGCCTCCCGAAACGCCTCGCTTGCCGCTTTGGGACCTCGAGGCGAGCCGAGCCCGATTGCCCGAGCTGACCGACGAGCCGGGCGTCGGATGGGCCGCTTGGGCGGTCGCTGCGGCGCAGGGAAGGGATGCGTCGGCACATGCCGCGGTGGTGGTCGCGCTGCGCTCCGACGAGCTGCGACCGGAGCACGTGCTGTGGTGGCGCTCGCAAGCGTCGATCATCGATGTTCGTGACGCGCTGCTCGACACCATCGAGATCGACTTCGTGAGCCACACGAGCCTGGTGCTGACCGCTGCGCTCGCGCTCGCTCAGTGGGAGGTCTCGTGCCCCGTAGAGGTGGGCCCCGACGGCGCTTGTCGAATGCCGGGGTCGAGCATCGGCTTGGCCTCCGATCGCTTGCTGCAGCGGGATCCGATCGCGGTCGCGCGAGCGCGGCAATGGACAAAGGTCGCCTTGGGACTGCGCGATCGTGCCGAGCCCGACAATCCAGCGCTGGTCGAGCTGCTGACCGAGCTCGAGCTCGTGTCGACGCTCGAAGGCTACGAGGCGCTGCTGGGCGCCCGTAGCCCAGAGGACATTTCGGTCGAGGTCGACTACTGGAAGAAACACTCGGGTGAAGCGAAGTGGGAGCGGGAGTATGCGCGACAGGTCCACCGACAGGCCGAGTCGATCGAGCGTCTGCGGGGGTTCCTCGTGGCCTACGGCGAAGATGTGGAGGCGCTGTCGAATAGCCACGCTCAGGCCATGCAGGGGCCGGCGAGCGTCGTGACGCTGGCGCTGCTGCGCGAGGCCAAGCTGGCGCTCGCGGTCCACACGACGATCTCGAACACCGGCCCGCGCGACGCACGGGCGCAGCGGCGCCTCGATCGGGAGCAGCCCAACAGGACACCCGTCGGGTGCCCGTCGGAGAACGATTTGTGGCGGGACGCCGCGCAGCGCTCGCTCGAGCGCTGCGTCGAGATCGGCGGCACGATCGGTGGTCGAGCGGAGGTCGTCGAGGCGTGCCACGAGCTGCTCGAAGTGCTCGACCCGATCGCGCACCCGCCCCCGAACGAGCTCGTACCGGCCCCGCAGAGCCGGTCGACGATGCAGCGCGCTGGGGTCGTCTCGCTCTGAAGCGCAGCCTCAGCCGCCCGTCGACACGACCGGCTTGACCTCCGACTCGGAGCAGAGCACGACCAGCAGGTTGCTGACCATCGCGGCCTTCTGCGCCGCGTCGAACTGGACCACCTTCTGCTCGTCGAGCTGATCGAGGGCAGCCTTGACCATCCCGACCGCGCCTTCGACGATGCGCTGGCGGGCGTCGATGATCGCCTCGGCCTGCTGGCGACGGAGCATCACGCCGGCGATCTCCGGCGCGTAGGCGAGGTG
>CBFGLP010000223.1:0-15258 GCA_965649595.1 uncultured Myxococcales bacterium
CCCCGCGCCGGCGAAGCCGTCGCGGGACCCTCTCCCTCACGTCTGACTGATTCCTCGGCCGCTCCGCGGCCTTTTCCGATTGAGGTGGGTCCTGCGCTCGGGCAGGGAAATCGATCGGGGGGCCAACTGAGAAGAGGCAAATTCCGCGAAGGCCGGGATCAATCGATTGACCATCTGCGCCGCACAATGTGGGCGCCGAGAACTAGCGACTCATCTCGATGAGCGTGGCCAAGGATCCGCTCGAACGACTTCGCAGCTGCTTGCGAGAAGCTGCGGCGGATCAGTTTGCGCGTGTCGGCGAC
Source organism: uncultured Myxococcales bacterium (assembly GCA_965649595.1). Classification (GTDB taxonomy): domain Bacteria; phylum Myxococcota_A; class Polyangia; order Nannocystales; family Nannocystaceae; genus Plesiocystis. The sequence continues at coordinate 303 of CBFGLP010000223.1, forward strand.
GCTGAGTTGGGTGCGCGCTTGCGGGAGCCGACGGATGCTCTGCTCGCGCTCGGCGTTGGAGCACAACAGCGAGAGCTACAGCACTTCCGGTCTGGCCTCGAGCGCTTCGACGAGCGGGGACTGCAGGATCGTAGTCGAGTGGTCGCGCATGGGATGCGGATCTGCATGGTGATCGCGGCCAATCGCGCAGACGCGCAGCCGCCGGTGCGGCGCAAGGTGGTCGCTCAGGATCTCGGGCGGCGGATGGGGCGGAGCGTCGCCTCGGGGGGGTCGGCTGCGGATGCCACCGTGGACGAGTCGCCGACGCCTGTCGCGAAGCAGCCAGCTGCACGAGCACGGGGGAAGGCCGGAGCGGAAACAACGGCCGCAACGCGAGCCGAATCGAAGCCGAAGGTCGCAGCCGAGCCGAAGCCAAGCGCACGGGCGGTTCCTCGGCGCGAAGATCCGCGCGTCGGCGAGCGCCTCAAAGCAGCGGCGGCGCTGCGCGAGGCCAGCGTCGAGACGCTCTCGGGGGTCGGCAAGCGCACCGCGGAGAAGCTGGCGGCGCGGGGGCTCGCTACCCTCGAGGACCTCGCGTACCTGCTCCCGCTCGGCTACGAGGACCGCCGCAGCGCGTCGTGGCTGCACGAGGTCGAAGAAGGCGTCCCCGTGGTGATCAGCGGGATCATCCGCGGGTTTCGGCAGGGCTGGTTCAGCGGTCGCTACTCGGCCACGTTGCGGCTCGAGCAAGAGCAGCCCAACGGCGCGCGGCTCGGGCTCGAAGCGCGGTGGTTTCACCCGGTCGGTGGGCTCGGGCAGCGCGTGGTCACCGGGGAGCCAGTCATGCTCGCGGGCACGGTCAAGCGCTTTCGCGGCAAGCTCAGCATGGTTCACCCCGAGGTCCTCGATCCCGAGCTGGGCCTGGGCATCGCGCTGCGCTACCCGGTGGTCGAGGGCGTCGGGCAGCGGACCTTGCAGCGCCTGTGCAAGGCCGCGGTCGCGCGCTTGGCCGAGGCCGAGCTGGTCGATCCGCTGCCCGCCGAGCTGGTCGCCACGCATCGACTACCGGGCGTGATCGAGGCGCTGCAGATGCTCCACGATCCGCCCGAGGAGCTGCCCGCCGACGAGCTCGACGCGCTGCGGCGACGCGACAGCCCGGCGCATCGACGGCTGGCGTTCGACGAGTTCTTCTTCTTGCAGCTCGCGCTGCTGCGTCAGCGCGGGGCCTATCGCTCGCTGCCCTGCGCCTTGCCGCCGCTGGTCGAGGGCAGCTTCGATCGCGAGCGTCTGCGCGTGTGCCTGCCCTTCGAGCCGACCCGCGCGCAGTGGCGGGTGATCGACGAGATCGAGCGAGACCTCGCCCGACAAAAGCCGATGCTCCGCTTGCTGCAAGGCGACGTCGGCTCGGGCAAGACCGCGGTCGCGTTCGCGGCCGCGCTCGCGGTGATCGACGCGGGCGCCCAAGCGGCGATCATGGCCCCGACCGAGATCCTCGCCGAGCAGCACCTGCGCACGATGGCGCCCTGGTGCGAGCGGGCCAACGTGCGCGTGGCCTTGCTGACCGGCTCCACGCCCAAGGCCCAGCGCGCCAGCTTGCTCGCGCTGCTCGGCGCCGGGCAGATCGATCTGCTGGTTGGCACGCACGCGCTCTTGGTCGAGGACGTCGAGTTCGCCCGCCTCTCGATGGTCGTCGTCGACGAGCAGCACCGGTTCGGCGTCGAGCAGCGCGGAGCCCTGCGCGAGAAGGGCAGCGCTCCGCACCTCTTGGTCATGACCGCGACGCCGATCCCTCGCAGCCTCGCGCTGACGGCCTTCGGCGAGCTCGACGTGTCGGTGATCGACGAGCTGCCGCCCGGGCGCGTGGCCCCGACCACGCGCGTGCTGGCGGGCGCCCGCGCGCTGCTGCGTGCCCGTCAGACCCTGGTCGAGCGGGTGCGCGCGGGCGAGAAGGCCTACGTCGTGTGCCCGCTGATCGAGGCCAGCGAGGCGGTCGAGGCCTCCGACGTCGACGCGACCGCGGCCGCGCTGGCCAAGCTGATGCCCGAGCAGTCGATCGGGGTCGTGCACGGCCGGATGCTCACCCGCGACAAGGATCGCGTGATGCAGCAATTCCGCTCCGGCGAGCTGCGAGTGCTGGTCGCGACCACCGTGATCGAGGTCGGCGTCGATGTGCCCGACGCCCGCGTGATCCTGATCGAGCACGCCGAGCGCTTTGGTCTCGCGCAGCTACATCAGCTGCGCGGCCGCGTCGGTCGCTCGCAGGGTCACTCGCTCTGCCTGCTGCACACCGCCAGCGCGTCCGACTCGGACGCGGGCAAGCGTCTGCAGGTGCTGGCCGAGAGCGGCGACGGCTTCGTGGTCGCCGAGAAAGACCTCGAGCTGCGTGGCCCAGGCGAGCTGTTCGGGACCAAGCAGTCCGGGGTGCCGCGGCTGCGCTTCGCCAGCTTCTCCAGCGAGGGCATGAAGATGCTGATCGCCGCGCGCGAGGCCGCGCTGGCGATCATCGAGCGGGATCCGAAGCTGCGCGAGCATCCGATCCTGCGCGCCGAGCTGGAGCTACGAGCAGGTGCGGCCACCTTGTGGGCTGGCGAGTCTGGCTAGTGATCCGGCCGCCTGACAGGGCGGTCATGCGCAGGCGACAGCGAGATCGTGATCGACCGGTTTGGCCGGGGGCTAGTCGTCAATGATGGTTCGCGGGAGAGTGAGGCCGCACGCGAGGATCAGTCGCTTCGGGTGATCCGATTCGCGCGTGGATGGACTCTTCGAACACCTACCCATGACCAAGATCATGACCATGAACGAGATCATTCGTCCCCTGTTCCTCCGCTCTAGCCTGGTGCTCGCGCTGATCCCCGTCTTGTCGGCTTGTCCGGGCAGCTCGAACGAAGAGGGCGAGGACGACGTCAGCAACACCGAGACTGGCGAGACCAGCGAGAGTGAGGAGAGCGCTGACGAGTCGAGCGAGAGCGCTGACGAGTCGAGCGAGAGCGTCGGCGAAACCAGCGAGGAGACCAGCGAGCCGGGTGATTCGACCGACTCCACCGACGAGAGCACCGACGGCGGGACCGAGGAGACCGGGGAGCCGGATCCGGACACCGTCGAGGCCTGCATGGCTGGCTGCGCGGTGTTTGCCCAGTGTGGCGGGCAGCTGCCGGGCTGCGTCGAAGAGTGCGTGGGCGAGGTCTCTGGCCTCGACGCCGAGTGCATCCTCGCGGCCAACGAGTTCTTCAATTGCATCGGCGAGCTGACCTGCGAGGAGTTCCAGCAGCTCGAGGAGGGCGAGCCCGAGCCCTACCCCTGCCAGGAGGAAGAGACGATCTACTCCGAGTGCGCGGGCGGGGGGGACTGCCTCGCGACGATTGGCCAGGGCGAGAACCCGGGCGAGTGCAGCGTCTCGATTGAGTGCCCCGACGAGCCCGAGTACGCGGCCGAGTGCAACGGCGACACGTGCATCTGCTTGATGGATGGCGTCGAGGTGGGCAGCTGCGAGAACGCGCAGAGCGTGTGCGACGAGCCCGGATCCGAGGCGCTCGTGGCTTGCTGCGGATTCCCGCTCTGATCCGAGTAACTCGAGCACGCACAAAGAGCCGAGCCCCGAGGGGCTCGGCTCTTTGCTTTTGGGGCCACTCGAATCGTCCGCGTGGCGAATCCATCGGCCAGGCGAGGGTAGGGGCGTACGCGTGAATACGGAGTGAGCGGGCTCGCCTCCTCGATATGGGGCATCGCCTGAACCACTCGGCTCATCGACCGGACTCCTTCGCTGAATCGGATGGGATATCCAAACATGAATCGGAAGCTCGAAATCCTGACGTTTGCGCTGAGCCTGGGCCTCTCTTCGTTCGTGCTCGCGTGTGACGAGCACGAGCACCACGGCGACGAGGCGGGCGAGGCGGGTGAGGCAGGCGAGACGGACGAGACCGGAGCGGAGGGCGAGAGCATCGGCCACGGCGTAGGCTCGGAGTCCGACGACGGCAGCGAGGGCGAGGCAACGGACAGCCAGAGCATCGACGACGAGGCCGAGGGCTCCGACACGCACGATACCGGCCCCGACTTCGAGCAGCTCTGCGCGCAGACCTGCAGCTTGGCCGAGTCCTGCCTCGACGACCCGCCGGCGGACTGCTTGGACGAGTGCGTGGCCACGTTCGAGCAGGTCCCGTCCTCGTGTGCGGACGCGGTCGGGGAGCTCGCCAGCTGCGTCGGCGCGCTGAGCTGCGAGCAGTACGCTCAATACCTCGCGGGCGTGAGCCCCTTCCCCTGCGAGGACGAGCAAGCAGCCGCGGTCTGCGACGAAGAGCTCTGACCTCGCAGGATCTGAGCATGAGCATTCGACCTTCGACCCTTCGCGCCGGTCTGGCGCTCCCGTTGACCCTCATCCTGACCGCTTGTCCGCGCACCTCGACCGAAGAGGGAGGAGACGACATCGGCGAGACCGATGAGAGCAGCGGGGTAACGGACGAGGCGAGCGACTCGTCCGATAGCTCGGACGGCGAGACCGGCGATGACAATCCCGCGACGCTCGAGGCCTGCGAGGCCGCCTGCGACGTATATACCCAGTGCAGTCAGCCGCTGCCGGGCTGCGTCGAAGGGTGCCTGTTCTCGGTCGCGGACCTGTCCGCCGAATGCGTCAGCGAGTGGACGCAATTGTATGAGTGCATCGGCGGGCTGACCTGCGAAGAGTTCGATCAATTCGTCGCCGGCGAGCCGGATCCCTACCCCTGCGCGGCGGTCGATGCGATCTCCCGGGAGTGTACGACCAACGTGTTTTGCAGCGTCACCGTCATTCCGAGTGAAACCGACTGCAACATTCGGATCAAGTGCCCGGCCGAGCCGGTCTACTCGGTCGATTGCACGGAGGCGGGCTGCACCTGCTTCATCGATGGCGTCGAGTCGGGGACCTGCGACGACCCGCTCGGAGTGTGCGGCGATCCCATCTCCGACACACCCCAAGCTTGCTGCGGGTTCCCGCTCTGATCGCTACGGCTCGAGCACGACGTAGGTCGGCCCGGTGACGTTCTGCCAAGGGATCGCTCGCCAGCTCTCGTCACCTAGGTCGACGACGACCAGCGCGTCGTCACCGGGCGCGGGGATCAGCGCGAGCTCGTCGGTCTCGTCGTAGGCGAACCCGAGCGGGAAGCCGGCGACCGGCATCTCGATGTCGCGGACGATCTCGCTCGGCTCGACGCTCAGATCGATCTCGAACAGGTGGAGGCGACCGTCGAGCTCGGCGGTCGTCATCAGCATGCGGGTGCCGTCGCCGATCGCACGGGCCGCGTAGGGGATACCGCTGACCATGACCGTCTCGACCAGCGTCGGCCCCGAGGGATCCGAAGCGTCGATCACCGAGTAGCTGCTCGGGCTCAGCGAATTGGCAACGAACGCGCGCCCGCTGCCGTCGTCGAGCAGCACCGCCCACGATGTGTCCTCGGAGGTCGTCAGCGGGGTCGACAGGCTGGCTTGCGGATCGGCGGTGCCGAACACCCGGACCCAGCCCTCGACCGCGGTGCCGAGGATCGCCAGCGACCCATCGGCCGAGAGGTCGATCTGATGGGGCAGGCCACCGACCTCGAGCTCGAGCTCGATCGTGCCGTCGACGAGATCGAGCTTGGCGACGGTCGAGCCCTCTTGGCCGTTGCCGCCATAGTTGGCGGTCCACGCCGTGCTGCCATCGCTGCTGATGGCCATGCCCAAGGGCGTGGCCATCGGCGCGAACTCGTGGATCACCGCGCCGGTCTCTAGCTCGATCAGCAGCAGCGTCCCGCCAGGTGGGACCGTGCCGGCTCCGACCAGGTTGCCGACCACGCCGGTGAAGAACCCGGGCGCGACGGTGACGAGCGCCGCGTTGCCGTCAGGCGTCAGCTCCAGCTCCAGCGGACCGGGCTCCCACGCGCTCATGTCGAGCTCGCGCCAGAGCGCCTCGTCGCGGGTCGTCGCGCCGTCGCGCAGGGCCGCATAGTCGAGCAACGAGATCCGCTTGGCTCGCCAATCGGCGGTCACGACCAAGCGCTCGGGTCGGGGAGGGTCGTCGGTGTCGCTCGAATCCGTGGAGTCGGAATCTGTCGAATCGGAGCCTGTGGATTCGGAATCGCTGGATTCGGAATCGCTAGATTCCGATTCGCCGATCTCGTCGCTGGCCGGATCCTCGCCGCTGCACGCCGAGCTCAGCAGGAGCAGGGCAGAGACGAAGGATGCCCTCGTCCCTCCACGACGCTCAATCATCTAGGGCCCCGGCGGCAATCCACTCGCGCACGAGCGCGATCGATTCGTCGCTCAGCAGCACCGGTGCGTTGCGCGGCATGTGGGTGACCACGAGCCCGTCTTCGGTCGTCGGTGTGCAGCTCGCCATGATCTCGTAGAGCCACGAGTTCTCGGGGTCACCCGGCTCGACCAGCGACGCACCCGCGTTGCCCGACACGTCGTGCCCGAGCAGCTCGGCGTGGAGGTTGGCCGCCTGCAGATCGAGGCCACCGGCCGCCCCCGCCGAGCCGTGGCAGCTGTTGAACGCGCACGACTGCTGGAATACGACCGCGTTGACGTTGGACAGCGTGGGCTCGAGCGCGGGCTGGACGCTGGGATCGTGGTCGGTGCAGGGCGGAACCGGCGGGATCTCCTGGTCCTCGGGGTTCACGGGCGGGACGTAGAGCGGGGCGCTGCGCTCCGCGTCGCTCGGCGGCGCCTGGGCGCCGTTCTTGGGCACCGCCAGGACCCCGCAGGGCCCCTCGAACTCGTACACGCCATCGCCCGTCTGGCCGACCGCTTCGGTGCCACCCGTGACCGAGATGTCCATCAGCACGCGCATCTCGGCGAGTCCGAGCATCACGCACATCTCCTGATCGCCGACGCCCCAGCCGACGTTGACGTCGCGCCAGTTGTCGTAGCCGCAGGTGTAGCGGATGCCGGTGACGCCCGACAGGTCGAGCGGAGGATCGAAGGTGCCGCCGTTGGCCTCGCCGGTGAAGCCGTTGAGCTCGTAGACGGTCTGGCCGTCGTACTGGCCGCCGAGGAAGGTGAGGTTGAAGTAGTTGCCGAGGTAGTGGAAGTGCGGCAGGACGTAGTGGAGCTTGATGTCGATCGGCTTGCCCGTGGCGGCCTCGTACTTCGAGCCGAGCGTGTCGCACACGCCGGTGAAGTGCGACTGCGAGTTGGCCGGGATGTCGAGATCGAGGTAGCTCAACCGGAAGGGCGTCAGCACGGTCTGGACGTCCCTCGGGTGGATGATGTCGAGCGTCATGAACAGGTCGCTGGTCGTCGGCGCGGGCCCGACGTTGAGCAGGTGCGTGCCTGCGACGACCTTGTGGCGGGGCGGGATCTTGATCACCGCGCCGTCACCAGTCCGCTGCTCCTCGACGAACGATTGGGTCGATTGGGCGAAGAGCACGGTCCCGGCCGTGGCCGCGCCGAGCTCGGTGAACCCGCGCTCGCTGCAGGGGAAGAACCCGTCTTCACCTTCGTACATGGTGTCGGGGACGACGAACCAGTTCGAGTGGTGGAAGTAGCCGGTGTTGCTCAGCGTGACCGCCTGGACATAGAGGGGCTGGTCGTTCTGCAGCGTCCAGGCCACGCAGTTCTCTCGCTCCTCGAAGGGGGCGAGCTCGCTGGTCGGGAACCGGTGGGTGAACGCGAAGCTCTCGAGCTCCTCTTCGCCGGTCTCGGTCTCGGTCGTGCCGGTGTCGGACTCGCTGCTCCCCCCGGTCTCGCTGGCCTGCTCGTCGTCGCCATCGTCGTCGCCACCGCAGGCGGGCGTGAGCAGGGCGAGGCTCGTGATCGAAAGGATCGAAAGGATCGATGCGGGGACGCGGGACCAGCTCGACGGACGTTGCATCGTAAGTACTCGCAAATCGGTTCGGGTCAGGAGACGCGGGCGCAGAGCCGACGTCGCAGCGGAATCAGCAGGGCCAGGAGAACGAACGCGGGTAGAGTGCCACGTTCGGGCGTCGCGTCGCAATCACATCCGGACGGCTGGTCGCCCGCGTCGCTGCCTTCGTCGAGGCCGGGGCCGGTGTCACTCGTGGGGTCGGAGCCGTCGGTTTCGCCCGACTCCGATTCGCTACCCTCGTCCTCGTCCGAGTCGCTGCCGCCCGGCTCGGCGAACACGATCACCACGGAGTGGGTGTGAGCGTCGTAGGTGCGTCCATCCCCCTGCTCGACGCGCGCTCGAATGCGCAGCTGCTGGCCCCATGCTTCAAGGGGCGGCACGAAGTCGACCTCGGTCGTGGCCACACCACCGAACGCAATCGTTTCGCCCTCGCGCCAGTCGGGCGGATCGTCCTTCGTGGTGGTCCAATCGATCCGAAGGGTGGCGTCGGCACTCGCGTCGACGCACGCGGGGATCGTGAGCGAGTCGCCTCCGTCTAGCGTCTGAGGGGTGAATCCGAGCGCGAGGGCCGGGTCCGCGTCTCCCGCGTCGGCGTCGTCGAGCACTCGAACGACCCAGGGCGCGCGGACCCAGAGGTTGCGCGGCGGCTCCCAGGTATATCCAGCGATCACCCATGTGCCGGCCTCGATCTCGGTGGTGTCCCACACGACCGGCTCGGCCGCCGCCTCGAAGGTGATCGGCCGACGCTCGTCGTCGGCCGTGATCCGTGTCCAGCAACCCGCCCACTCCTCGCTGGTCTCGAGCGTGGCCTCGGGATTGTCGAGCAGGCTCTGGTCGAGCTCGGACTCGTTGTCGAGCGCTCGCTGGAGATCGGCGACCGTGATGTAGTTGGGCGGCGAGGTGCCAGCCGGCCATTGGCGACAAAACGCGATGAATTGGTGCGTTCGGCTGTCGGACAATTCGTCGGCCGACAAATAGGTGTCTTCGCGCGGGATCGAGTAGGCGAACTCGAACGAGGGGGACACCTCGCGCTCGACCGTTTGAATGCAATCGGTCGCGGGCCACACGACCGGCGTCCGGGGATGCACGGTGTTGCCCGCCAGCGCGGGCGCGGGCACCAGCAAGGCGCCCGAGAGCAGGAGGGTGGGTCCGAACGAGCGCTTCATCGCAGCGAGGATGGGCAGCAGCAGATGCTGACCAGGCGAGCATAGCAAGGCCGTAGTCGTCGACGGTGAATGAGCAATGGGGGCTCCGATCCCCTGCCGCTAGCGCTTGTGGCTGCCAGCCGGCGGCACGGCACGGCGCTCGACCCTGTCATCGAACAACGACAGCTGGCGCAGGCTCTTGGGCGCCCGATTGTGCGCTAGCTCGTCGCGTGCGTGCTCTCGCAGCATCGCTCGAATGCCGGGGTGGCAGGTTTGGCAGCCGGTCCCGGCTTCGCAGCACTGCCCGACAGCCGCGACGGAGTCGGCGCCCGCTCGAATCGCGGCCACGATCTCCGACTCGCGCACGGCGAGGCAGTGGCACACGAAGGGATCGTCCCCGGCTTCGGACACTCCTGCTCTTGTAGCACGGCCTGCAAGCCAGGCGGGCGCGGGCCGAGCACGAGGGCGTGAAGGTCCCGCCACGATCCCCCACCTCTGTCTCTCGTTCGCGCTGGCGCCATGGTGCGAGCGCTTCGTCCAACCCGCCGCGGCGCCGGAGCTCGGCTCGGTTGCTGCGCCTGTCGCCGCTGCTCCTGCTGCTGCCGCTCGCGCGACTGGAGCCGCCTATCGCGGCGATGGGGCAGCCGCTCGCTTGCGCGCAGGCGCTCGAGGTCGACGGATGGTTGCTGTGCGACGACGAGCTGCCGGGCACGCTGCGAGCACTGTGCTCCACGGCCGAGGCCACCTCGCTGAAGCCCGGCGATCGGGTGCGTCGGCGCTCGTGCGCGGCGCCGATCATCGAGCGCATGGACCCAGCCGATCTCGCCGCGCTCGAGCAACTCGTCGACGTCAACCGAGCGAGCGTCGACGAGCTCGCGAGCCTGCCGGGGATCGGCCCCGCGCTGGCCAATCGGATCATCGCGGGTCGGCCCTTTCGGAGCGTCGACGAGCTCGACCGAGTGCGCGGGATCGGGCCCAGGCGCTTGGCCGAGCTGCGCTCGCGGGCGCGCGTCGAGTGATCAGTCGCCGCTGCCGACGATGCCCTCGAGCTCGACGACCTGCTTGGGGGCGGCCGCGCTGAGCACCTCGTGGCCCTCGACGGTGATCAGCACGTCGTCCTCGATCCGGATCCCGAGCCCGCGGAACCCCTCGGGCACGTCGTCGTGGTCGAGCGAGATGTAGAGGCCCGGCTCGATCGTGAGCACGTGGCCGGGCTCGAGCGGCCGCGCGTGGCCATCGAGCGTGTAGCGGCCCGCATCGTGGACGTCGACGCCGAGCCAGTGGCTGGTCCGATGCATATAGAAGCGCTTGTACGCGCCGGTCTCGATCACTTGCTCGTGCGAGCCATGCACGAGCCCGAGCTCGATCAACCCGCTGGCCAGCACCGCGACGCAGGTGCGATGGATAGCGTCGATGGTCTGTCCCGGCCGGGCCTGCTCGATACCCGCGAGGTTGGCCGCGAGCACCACCTCGTAGAGGTCGCGCTGCTCGGGCGTGAAGTGCCCGGACGCCGGCCAGCTGCGCGTGATGTCGCCGCTGAAGTAGTCCCACTCGGCGCCCGCGTCGATCAGCACCACGCTGCCTGGCTCGATGCGATCATCGTTGTCGACGTAGTGTAGGATCGTCGCGTTGTCGCCCGCGCCGACGATCGTGCCGTAGCCAGCTCCGCTGCTGCCTCGCTTGCGAAACTCGTACTCGATCCGCGCCTCGACCTCGTACTCCCACATGCCTGGCCGGGTGTGCCGCATCGCGGCAACGTGAGCTGCGGCGCTGATGTCGATCGCTCGCCGGAGGCTCGCCAACGCCGAGGGATCCTTGCGCAGGCGATCCTCGCCGATCAGATCGCTGGCCTCGCCATAGCGAAGCGGCGGGGACTTGCCGTCGCGGTTGTGCCGACGCAGCCGGGTGAACGCGCGGCCGAGCGATTGCTCGAGCGTCGGCCAGCGACCGAGCGGGAAGTAGACGGTCGAGCAGCCGTCGAGCAGCGTCGGCAGCTGCTCGTCGAGCTCGGCCAAGGGATGCGCCTGAGTTGCGCCGAACTGCTCGACTGCGCCCATCGGGCCGACGCGTCGACCACTCCACACCTCCGCGTCAGGATCGCGCGGGCGCACGAAGAGCGTGAGTTCGGCCGGATGCTCCGCGCTCGCACCTGCTCGCAGCACGGCGACCGAGCCCGGCTCGTCGAGGCCGATCAGGTAGTGAAAGTCCGAGTCGGGCCGAAACCGGAATTCGGTGTCGTGCGAACGAGTCCGCAGCTCGCCGCCGTAGAGCACCAGCGCCGCATGTTCGTCGCGCAGGCGCGCGGCGATGCGAGCTCGCCGCTGCAGGTACGTCTCGACGTCGGGTCGGGGTGTGCGAGGCATGTAGCGAGAGTATCAGCCATTGCGCATGCGAAGGGGCCTTCGCGTGTCCGACTCACGCGCTGATCGGATCGAGACTCGGTCGTCGCGATTCGCTTCGCTTGCCAAGCCTCGAGCATCGGCCGATCTTCTCCGCGATGACTCCGCGAGAGCTCAGCCATCGGCGAATACACGAAGTCCGCGAGGCCCTGGCCTCGTATACCCCCGCGCTGCCCGACACCGATCTCGATCAGCTCTCGCGCCTCTGCCAGGCGGTGCTCTCGTCGATCGATGTCCGTGACCTGCGGGACACCACGACCGTCGAGCTGATCGAGCAGCTCGAGCTGGTGCTCGACACGATCAAGGTCCGACGGACCGGCGAGATCAAGACCGCCGTGCGCAAGCGCGAGGACGATCTGATCGTGCTCGAGAGCTGCATCGACGATCAACCCTTCTTGGTCTCCGCGGTCCGAGCCTTGCTCGCGCACGAGGGCCTCGAGGTCCGCTCGGCGCTCAACGCCGTGACCCGGCTGCGCCGCGACGCCCACGGCCAGCTGGTCGACTTCAAGGCCGGCACGCGCGAGTCGATCATCCGCGTCGAGGTCCGGACCTTCGAGGGCTACGACAGCAGCGAGGTCGGCCTCGCTGGCTTGCGCGAGCGGCTCGAGCAGCGCCTGCGGATCACCCAAGCGATGGTCCGCGACTTCACGGCCATGAAGTCGCACATCCGCTCGCTGGCCGACGATCATGCGGCCGCGGCCGCGATGAGCGACACCGCCGTGTCGATCAACCTGCGCGAGGCCGAGGGTCTGCTGCGCTGGCTGTGCGACGACAACTACGTGATCTTCTCGGTCGAGGAGTACGACCGCCAAGGCCATAACTTGGTCGCGCTCGGCACCGCCTCGGTCACGCTGCCGCGCCGCGATCCCCAGGTGATCGGCAAGGCGGCCAACGAGGTCGATCGCCTGGTCCGTTACCAACGCAGCCACGAGGAGTCGCCGGTCCACCGCGCGGGCAAGCCCGGTCACTTCGTGTTCACGGCCGTCGGTCGCAACGGTGAGCCGACCGGCGTGACCGTGGTCGACGGCCTGTTCACCTACAAGGCCCTGCACACGCCGCCCGAAGAGATCCCACACCTGCGCCTGGCCCTGCGCGACTTCCTGCGCGACCGCGAGGTCGCGATCGACAGCCACCGCGGCAAGAGCATCACCAACGCGTTCAATTCGCTGCCGCTCGAGTACCTGCTGTCCGAGTCGCGCGACAGCGTGTGGGAGCTGACCGACCGGATCCTCCGCGCCGAGGAGGAGGGCGGCAGCGACGTCCACATCCAGGTCGGCGAGGGTGGTCGGTTCGCGTTCGTGTTCGTGTCGCTGCCGCGCGAGCAGTTCTCGGAGGAGCTGCGGGTCGAGCTGCAAGAGCTGCTGCTCAAGGAGCTCGGCGCCAGCTACACCGACTACGGCGTGTATCTCGATCGCTACGAGAACGCGATCCTGCACTTCTACGTGACCGCCCCGGGCGCGCTCAAGGTGATCGACACGGCCAACCTGCGCGCGCAGGTCCACCAGATGGCCAAGAGCTGGGGTGAGCGCCTGCGCGAGTCGGTCCAGCACTACGTGACCGACTTCCTGCCCGACACGCCGCAGGCCGAGGACAAGGTCGAGGAGCTGTTCGAGATCTACGTCGACGCGTTCAGCGAGGAGCACAAGCGCCGCGCCGCCGACGAGCGCTTGGTCGGTGACCTTCGCTGCCTCGAGAACCTCCGCGCTGGCGCGCCGCTCGACTGCGACCTGTTCATCTCGCGGACCGGCGACCACCCCGGCAGCCTCAACCTGCGCGTGTTCAGCCGCGACCCGCTGACGCTCAGCGCTCAGCTGCCGGTGATCGGCAGCTTCGGGTTCGAGGTCATCGATCAGTACACGCGCGAGCTCAAGCTGCCGCACGCGATCCAGTACGAGATGCACACCTTCCGGCTCGACGTCCGCCGCGAGCGGCATCGGGCCGTGCTCGGGCGGATCGCCGAGATCACCCGCGGCCTCCGGACGGTCTACGCCGGCAAGGCCGGCCTCGATCGCCTCAACCGCCTGGTCGTCGACACCAACCTGACGATCGAGGACGTCACGATCCTGCGCGCCTACGTGGCCTACCTGCACCAGCTCGGCATCTCGTGGGACACCGACCTGGTCATGCAGGTGCTGGTCCGCCAGCCGACGGTCAGCCAGGCGCTCTTGGCCCTGCTCGCGGCCCGCTTCGATCCGAGCGAGACCCACCTCGATCCCGAGGTCGCCGAGAAGACGCTCGAGGCCGAGCTGCGGGCGGTCGCCGACTACACCGACGATCGCGTGCTCGCGGCCGTCGCCGAGGTCGTGCGCGCGACCGTGCGGACCAACGCGTTCGTGCTCGGCGAGGACGATGCGCTCGCGTTCAAGATCGACGGCAGCCAGGTCAGCTTCGGGCCCGAGCCCAAGCCCTTCCGCGAGATCTGGGTCTATCACCCGCAGCTCGAGGGCGTGCACCTGCGCGGGGGCAAGGTCGCTCGCGGTGGCCTGCGCTTCTCCGATCGGCCCGACGACTTCCGGACCGAGATCCACGGCCTGATGACCACGCAGATGGTCAAGAACGTGCTGATCGTGCCGGTCGGCGCCAAGGGTGGGTTCGTGCTGCGCAACCCGCCGGCCGATCGCCGACGCCTGCGCGAGGCCGGCGACAGCTACTACCAGGTGTTCATCAAGGCCCTGCTCTCGGTCACCGACAACGTCGTCGAGGGCAAGCCGGTCACGCCGCCCGGCATCCGCCACACCGAGGAGCCCGATCCCTACCTGGTCGTCGCCGCCGACAAGGGCACCGCGCACCTCTCGGACACCGCCAACGCGATCAGCATGGAGCGGCACTTCTGGCTCGACGATGCGTTCGCGTCGGGCGGCAGCAACGGCTACGACCACAAGAAGACCGGCATCACGGCCCGCGGCGCGTGGGAGGTGGCCAAGCGGAGCTTCCGCGAGCTCGGTATCGATCCCGAGGTCGACGTGATCACGGCGATCGGCGTCGGCGACATGAGCGGCGATGTGTTCGGTAACGGCCTCCTGCGCAGCCGGACCGTCAAGCTGCTGGCCGCCTTCAACCACATGCACGTGTTCGTCGATCCGAACCCCGATCCGGAGCGCTCGTTCATCGAGCGCAAGCGGCTGTTCGACAAGCCCGGCTCGACCTGGGCCGACTACGATCCCAACGTGCTCTCGGCTGGCGGCGGGGTGTACCCGCGCAAGTCCAAGGAGGTCCCGCTCTCGCCCGAGGCCCGCGAGCTGCTCGGTATCAAGGCCGACGAGCGGATCACCGGCGACGAGCTGATCAAGGCGGTCATGCGCCTGCAGGTCGACCTGTTCTGGATGGGCGGCATCGGGACCTACGTGAAGGCCCACGACGAGACCCACGCCGAGGTCGGCGACAAGGCCAACGACAGCGTCCGCGTCGACGGCCGCGAGCTCCGCTGCCGGGTGTTCGCCGAGGGCGCCAACCTGTCGATCACCGATCGTGGCCGGGTCGCGCTCTCGCGCACCGGCACCAAGGTCTACACCGCGTTCCTCGACAACTCGGGCGGCGTCGACACTTCAGATCACGAGGTCAACATCAAGATCATGTTCGCGCCGCTGCTGGCCGCGCAGACCATCAGTCGCGAGCAACGC
>CBFGLP010000224.1:0-3916 GCA_965649595.1 uncultured Myxococcales bacterium
TCACGAAGCTCGGTTGGGCGAGCGTGACGGTCTTCGAGGACGAGCACGGATTGGCTCGATTGCGCGACATCGCCGAGCTGGTTCAACGGCTCGGCGTATCCGCCAAGATCCTGTGGTCGTGGGTCCACGACGAGCTCGACCTGGCCGCGAGCGCCGAGATGAAGCAAGCGGTGCGAGCGAACTACGCCGAAGCACACTGGCCCGACATCGCTCGTCGCTTGCGCAACCAGATCCGCGAGGAGCAGCGGGACGCGCTCGTCTCAGCCATCCTCGCGCAGAACCCCGGCATGACGCGCAAGCAGCTCGGCGACGCCCTGCTCGTCGACATCGACATGGGCGCCTGCATGCTGACTTCGCGGATCAAGCAGGCCATCGGCTCGGTCCAGGCCTTCATCCATCGCGCGCAGCTCGGCCTCGAGCCCGGCCTCCCCATCGATCCCGACACGGCGCAGCGCTGGGAGTGGTCGAAGAACTATCGCGTCTGGGAGGCCAACCGAAAGGTCTTCCTGTACCCGGAGAACTGGATCGAGCCGAGCCTGCGGCGCGACAAGACGCCCGAGTTCGCCAAGCTCGAGTCGGCGCTGGCACAGGGTCCGCTGGACGCGGAGAGCATCGAACTCGCGCTGGTCCAGTTCCTGGAGCGCGTCGACGCCGTAGCCAAGCTGGAGATCGTATCGACCTTCCAATCGGGCAAGGAGCTGTGGGTCGTCGGACGCTCGCAACAGGCTCCGCGCAAGTACTACCTGCGGCAGCGCCGAGCGGGCACGTGGAAAGCCTGGGAGGAGATTCCGCTGCCGATCGAAGGCGACAACGTGGTGGTGGTCGACCGCGGCGCCCGCACCTATCTCTTCTGGCTGACGCGCTCGGATGCCACCAAGCCAGCCGAGGCCTCTAAAGACGAGAGTGCAGACTTCGACCTCGAGCGAATCGGCATCTCGTGGGCCGAGCGCAAGCCCAGCGGCTGGAGCCCGGTTGGAGTGTCGCCCACGGTGCTGCTCCCGAAGCCGGCGGCTGGCGACGCGCAGGGGGAGATCCCCGATCCGCGGTATCTGCTGAAGACCAAGAACACGACCCGTGTCGTCGAGTTGCGCGCCTATGTCGTGCAGGACACCAGCCCGAACTGGGTCTTCCAGCAGTTCGTCTTTGATCCGTCGGTCAAGCGTGTGGCTGTCGGCGGCCTGGGGGCAACCGAAAACGCGGCCCACGAAATCGACGTGAGGTACGAAGTCGATGGGCAACGCTACGTTGCGTACGGGAACGTGGACAAGCAGTTCGACCTCGGTCCCGACACGATGGTCAACAACGGGACCACATTCCGGCAGGGACCCTTCGAGGTGGAGCTGTTTCAGTACACCAAGCAGAAATACGAGCGCGGGTTCGTCCATCAGTCGGATCAGTGGCGGACCCACAACTACTTCGCTCCCCAGTTCTTCGACAATCATGAGCTCAAGTACCTAATCTCCCCCGAGCTCCCGAACGACACGGCCTCGTCCGAGGGGGCGTCCGTCCAGCCGCTCGCGTTGAACGGGCTCGACTGGCTCGCCTACGCTGGCGTCGAGCACCAGGACGGGTCCACGAACGACGTGCTCAAGGCTCCCGAGCCAAAGATGCAGGCGATCAAGGATGGCGTTCACTTCGTGGCGCCGTGGCAGAACAAGTCGCCGGGCGTGCTGCCGAGCTTGTTCGGTTTCGGCAAGGCGCTGAACCACGAGTACATCCCTGCGGGCGAGACCCAGGCGATGCTGGAGGAAAGCAAGAACCAGTTCGCCAACGCCGACGTGCTCGATGATCAGCCAGGGCTCGAGCAGGACCCCACGGCCGTCCGACTGCGGCTGGAGGCTTTCCATCACCCCTATACGGATCTGATGATTCGTGAGGTCAGCCTCCACGGGGTGCGCGGCCTCTACGATCCGGTCAACGACGATCTGCTCCGCCAGAGCGCGACGAGTAGTCCTCTCGGGGCCGATGCCCTGGACGTCAACACCGAGGTCGTGCTCGCCCCGATCCCGGTGGACGAGTTCGACTTCTCGCGCACGGGTGCCTACTCGGCCCATAACTGGGAGATCTTCTTCCACGCGCCCTTGTTGATCGCCGGCAAGCTGGCCTCCGATCAGCGCCACGCCGAGGCGCAACGCTGGTACCACGCGATCTTCAATCCGCTCCAGCTCATCGAAGGCCAAGACGAGACCGCCAGCTCCCGAGCCTGGCGCCTGCGGCCCTTCGTGGCCCAAGCCAAGGCGGGCGAGCTGGACCAGCTCGAAGCCATGCTCGGGATCGGCGTGACCGAAGCCGAACAGGTCGCGGCGGCGAGCGACTTTGCCAAGCAGGTCGAGGCCTGGCTCGCGCAGCCCTTCGATCCTCACGCGGTCGCCCGCACGCGGCCCGGCGCGTACATGCGCGCGGTGTTCATGAAATACCTCGACAATCTGCTCGCCTGGGGCGACCAGCTGTTCCGAGGCGACACGATCGAATCGATCAACGAGGCGACGGTCCTTTACCTGCTCGCGGCCGAGCTGCTCGGCCCGCGGCCTACGGCGCTGCCCGAGCAGGACGCGCCGGCCAAGAGCTACAACGAGCTCTCCGAAGGCGAAGGATTGGACGCGTTCAGCAACGCGAAGGTGCAGCTCGAGAACTGGCTGTACCTGACGGACGATGACGCGCAATTGTTGGGGGAGGACGCTCCGGCGGTGGGCTGGCAGCAAGTCCCGCTGCGAATGTGGTACTTCTGCTATCCGCCCAACCCGAGGCTGCTCGAGTACTGGGACCGCATCGCGGACCGATTGTGGAAGATCCGCAACTGCCGGAACATCGACGGAATCACGAGGCACCTGCCGCTCTTCGAGCCGCCGATCGATCCGGGCCTGCTGGTCCAAGCCACGGCTGCCGGAGTCGACCTCGCGTCGATCCTCGGCGAGCTCGCCGCGGGCATGCCTCCCTACCGGTTCCGCTACGTGTTCGCGAAGGCGATGGACTTCTGCGGCGAGCTGCGTGCGCTCGGCAGCGCATTGCTGGCCGCGCTCGAGAAGCGCGACGCCGAGGCGCTCGCGCTCCTGCGTGCCGAGCACGAGGTCTCGCTGCTCGAAACCATCCGGGAGGTCCGCGTCCGACAACTCGAAGAGGCTCGCGCCCAACTCGACGCGGTGCTTGCGGCCCGTCCGCCCGTGGAGCTGCGCAAGTCGTTCTACCGGGGCCTGATCGAGGGTGGTGTCAGCTCGGGCGAAAAGGAGAATCTTGCCCAGCTCGCGCAGGCCGAAATGTGGACCACGCAAGCCCACGGCACACGCATGCTGGCGGGCATGCTGAGCCTCATCCCCAACCTGATGATCGGCACCGGAGCGTTCAACGACTTCGGTGGTGTCCAGCTCTCTGCCTTTGTGGGCAGCTTCGCCGAGGTCTACTCGGCTAGCGCGAATACCTCGAGCTTCCTCGCGGGTCGTGCCCTGACGAATGCGCAATACCTCCGCCGCGAGGAAGAGTGGCACTTCCAGCGCAAGCAAGCCGAGCTCGACCTCGCCCGTGTCGATCGGGACATCGTTGCGGCTCGCATTCGGGTGGCGATCGCGGAGCGCGAGCTCGACAACCACGACCGTCAGGTCCAGCAGTCCCGCGAGGTCGACGAGTTCCTGCGCAGCAAGTTCAGCGGCCGCGACCTCTACGACTGGATGGCGACGCAGCTGTCGGGGCTCTACTGGCAGACCTACGAGCTCGCGTTCGATCTCGCCAAGCGGGCCGAGACCGCCTATCGCCACGAGCTGGCGATCGCCGCCAGCGAGCCCCGGATCGTCCAGTTCGGCTACTGGGACGGATTGCGCAAGGGCCTGCTCGCGGGCGAGCGCCTGAGCAAGGATCTGCGTCGGCTCGAGAAGGCCCACATGGAGCGGGACGTCCGCGAGTTCGAGCTGCGCAAGACCATCTC
>CBFGLP010000225.1:0-4438 GCA_965649595.1 uncultured Myxococcales bacterium
CGACCGACGAGACCACGACCGACGAGACCACCGACGAGACCACGACCGACGAGACCACCGACGAGACCACGACCGACGAGACCACGACCGACGAGACCACGGATACCGAGGGCGGGCTCTCGTTCGAGACCGACGTCTATCCGATCATCATGGCCAACTGCTCGTGCCACGTCGGCGGTGCGCCGGCCACCCTGGCGATGCCCAACGCGGCGACCGCCTACTCCAACCTGGTCGACGTGGCCTCGTCGGAGCAGCCGGATCTCGACCGCATCACACCGGGCGATCCCGACAACAGCTACCTCTACCAGAAGGTAACGGGCACGCAGGAGGGCATCAGCGCCCAGAATGCGCAGATGCCCAAGACCGCAGGCCAAGCGATGAGCGCCAACCCGCTCTCGGCCGAGGACCTGGCCACGATCAACGACTGGATCGCTGGCGGCGCCCTGCCCTGACTCGACGGGAGCGCCGCTAGACGCTCCCCACACTGCTTCGTAGTGGACCCCGAGACCACGCCGGCCGCTTGCCGACGTGGTCTCGCGCGGCTATGGTCGCGCATCCGAGGTTCGCCGCAATGGCCCGCCCCTTCGTGCTCAAGACTCATGTCCACTTCGCCGCCGCCCATCGTCTGCGTGGGTATCAGGGCGACTGCGAGCAGCTGCACGGGCACAACTACAAGGTCGAGGTCGAGGTCCGCGCGACCGGCCTCGACGAGAACGGGATGGGCATCGACTTTCGCGAGATCCGCGTCGCGGCCCGCGAGGTTGTGGGCGAGCTAGACCACCGCTTCCTCAACGAGATCCCGCCCTTCGACGAGGTCAACCCGACAGCCGAGCACATCGCGGCCTACGTGTTCGAGCGGCTCGGTCGACGCCTCGACCGCGAGCACGCCAAGGTGCTCGCGGTGACGGTCTGGGAGACCGACCGCGACAGCGTCCGCTACGGCGACGAAGGCTGACCTCACTCGGCGAAATCATCACACTGCGGCAGTGCTGATTCGATTCGTTCAGTCAGGCGACCACGGCGGCACGCGACTCGAACGCCGCCGCGCCCCGCCGCTGCAGCTCGGGCGAGAGCGGGAGGTCGGCCTCGCGGGCAAGATCGATCGCCCAGCGCAGCGCCTCGTCGAGGCTCTTGTGCACGGTGTAGGGCGCCGAGAGGGGGACCACCCAGAGGATCGCCGTCAGGGCCCCGCGAACCAAGGGGTTGGGCATCACGAACGCTGCGCCAGCTAGGCACTGACGCAGCAGCGGGTCGACCTCCCGCATCCAGTCGGCGTACATCTTCCGCTGCAGGGGGGTCAGTCGGATCCCGATGCTCGCGTCGAGGACCGCGATGTAGCGAGTGCCCGCAGCACAAAGGCGCTGATGCTCGAGGGTCGCCTCGTGCAGGTAGGCGCGGAGGTTCTCGTCCGTCGTCGCCTCGACCTGCATCATCAAGCGGATTGGCTCGAATTCATCGATGGTCTGATAGAGCGGCATCGGTGCATCTCCTTGGCGGGGGAGCCCATCCATGGGCTGGTCCGAGTCCGGGCCGGTTCCAGTGCCAGTGCAGTATTACGATACCTTCGTACGTCCCAAGAACGCAAGCAGAGATACGTGGATAACTATGTCCGGTCGCATGGCCGGGACAAACGCCGCCCGAACCCCCGATGGGCGTTCTAGCGATGTTCAGGTCTATTCTCGGTCAGAAGACCAGTGCATGATTCAATAGTCGATTGCGTGGTCTTCGCATTTTGTGTGCTCATTCGCGCGCGAGCGGCTCGACGCACCCATGGATGGGGAGAGATCTCCACACTAACTCGAGGTCTGCTTTCGTCGCCGGTGCTGCCAGGGTAGGAATCGCGCAGCGACCTCGCTCGAGCAACCATGGACATCTGGGACTGGGTTCACAGTACGACCGAGCGACTGCGCGAAGGTGATGCCGAGCAACAGCGGCTGGCTCGGTTGATCCGCGAGCTGCCCTCGGCCACCTGCGATGACGAGCACGAGCGCGTCGACATGCTGGTGCCCGAAGCGGTCGCGTTGGCCCGCTCGCTCGACGAGCCTTGGATCGAGCTGTTCCTCCGGCACTGGAACCTGCAGAGCCGCGTGCTGCACCGCTGCCTCGCCCGACCCGAGGAGCTGCGCGAGGCCGTCGACCTGCTCGAGTTCGCCAACCGCCCGACCACCCAAAAGTGCCCGCAGAGCGTGTGCGTCACCCAAGATCTGGCCTGCTGCTACTCGCGCGCGGACGGGCCAGGGTATGTGAACGAGCGCCTGGCGGTCGCCCAGGAGACGCTCGCGCGGATCGATCCGAGCTGGCCTTGCTTCGACTGCATCAGCGCCGAGTACTTCTCGGCCCTGATGGACGACGCGCGCGCCGAGGAGGCGCTGCGCTTCGTCGAAGGCCAGGCGGCCAAGCGCGCCGAGTGGGGCATCTTCGAGCCCGGCAGCAACATGATCCACAACCGCGTCGATGCGCTGCTCACCGTCGGCCGAGCGCAGCATGCCCTCGAGGTGCTCGAGGGCATGCGCGACCCGGAGCGGCTGGGCGAGAGCTACGCGATGCACCACCGGCTGATCCGGGTGAAGGTGCTGCTGGCGCTCGGGCGCATCGCCGAGGCCAAGGCCGAGCACCCACCAGTGGAAGCGGTGATCGACACGGCCAGCTTCTATGACGACTGGGTGCTGGGCTTGGTCGGGCTGATCCGAGCGGACAGGGTCGAGAACGACGCGGCGATCGGTGAGCTGCTGCTCGGCTTGCAGCAGCGGCTCGAGCAGCACGGCTCTCGCTGGGATGCCGCCGAGCTGGCGGCGACCGGCGGCGAGCTGGCTCGCGACCGTGGCGCCCGCGAGATCGCCCGCCTGCAGATCGCCGAGTGTCGGCGGCTGCTCGGGCTGCTGCGTCGGCCGCAGCGGATGCTCGAGCGCTTGGAGGCGCTCGAGCGCTCGCTCGCCGAGCTGCCCGAGCCGAAGCTCGATCCGGCGTCGCTCGATCCCGACGTGATCGAGCGGCGGCTCCACGGTGAAGGTGAGCCCGAGCTGCCGCGCGAGCAGGCGCTCGAGCTCGTGCTCGCGGCCCAACGCGTGCACCCGCGCGAGGTCTCGCTGGTGATCGAGGAGGCCAAGCTGCTGCGCGAGCTCGGCCGCGCCGATCGGGCCCGGCAGCGGCTCGAGAGCAGCTTCGAGGCGGCGCTGGACGATGGCATCTCGAGCGAGGGCCCGCCGATCGATCGCTTGGTCGTCGAGCTGCTGCGGGCCGCGTTCGAGGAGCCGCAGACCGACGCCTTCGATCGGCTGCTCGAAAGGATCGGCATCGTCGAAGACCCACGCGGGCGGGAGGCCGAGCCGGGCACGATCGCCAGTCAGCTGAGCTCCCCGGGTGCCGTGCCATACATCCATCGGCTGCGCGCCGAGAGCCTGCGCAGGCGCGGAGATCTGGCCGCGGCGGAGCGAGCTTATCGAGCGCTGCTCGAGGCCGAGCTCGCGGGCACATGGGCGCACCTGCGCTTGGCCGAGCTCGCGTGGGAGCGACGCGATTGGCCGATGGTGCTCGCCGAGCTGGACGCCGCGCTGCCCGAGCTCGAGCCCGGCTCGTCCGACTGGCAGCGGATCGCCGTGGCCACGCTGCTCGGTCGCTGGGATCGCGTGCGCGAGTCGATGGCCCGCCTCGAGCTGCCCCCGCTCGACGAGCCGAACAACCCCGACGCCCCCGCTGATGCACCAATTTTGGCCGACCTCGGGCTCGCCCGCTGCGAGTTCCACGAGAGCGACGGCCGAAAGCTGCGCTACTGGATCCGGCGGACCTCTCCTTGTGGCGGGCGAGTGATCGAGCTGGCGTTCCCCGACGATCCCCAGCACTACGGTGACGAGGTCGTGTACGAGGCCGTCGATCTCGACGCCGAGGACCAAGACGAGCATCGCCCCTGCTTCCCGCTGCTCGCCGTCGTGCAGCCCGGCAAGTGGCGGAGCTTCCTGGTCCGCGGGTTCGATCCGGGCGAGGAGGCGTTCGCGGCGTTCGACGGCGCGCTGGCCGAAGGGGGCTTCGTGGTCGAGCGGATCACCGCGCCCGGGCGGATCGGCCGCGACCTGCGGGCGATCGAGGAGGACGGCATCGAGCCCGACGACGCGCCGGAGGTCCCAACCCTCGCGCTGCTGGTCGGCGCACGGGAGGATGCAGATCTGGAGCAGCTTCGCGTAGCGATCGAGCGCGCGACCTCGACCTGGCGCTTGCCCCTGTTCTGCCCCGACCTCGACGCCGCGCTCGGCGACGACGAGGGCTGGGCCACCGCGCTGCGTCGCGCGGCGCTGATGGGCTGCTGAGCCACGGCGTCAGGCGCCCGCGCCCGAGCCCTGCCCGCGTGCCGCGGTGGTATCGTGGCCGAGGCCCCGCGCATGGAACCGAACGAACGCTTCGAGATCCAGCTCAGCCACGTCTGCAACAACCGCTGCGTGTTCTG